>NZ_BADI01000234.1:0-25144 GCF_000333555.1 Herbaspirillum sp. B65
AGTCCTGGAGCTGGCCATCGGCGGCCTGCTCAACATATCGACGAACTGGACGTGGAATTCTAGGGCGCAGCCACGCTAACGCAGGAAAAAGTCGCGCCCGATTTTGTCGCAGGCCCATGGCGGGAGACCGCAGAAAGGATGGATGTGATGAATACCGTAGCCGATGCAAGTGTACTGGCGCAAAACACCTTCTCGCACGTCAGCGAGGGCGACACTCCCTATGAAACCGGGGGGTTGCGCGACTTCTTCCTGTACCGCGACCTGGGCATCGCCGCGGCCACCGGCGGTCAGGTGGTGGCGCAACTGGTCAAGGCCAACATGGCGCCGGAGAATGGCACCGGCTGGCATCGGCACGAGGCCAACTTCCATATCGTCATCATGTTGAAAGGTTGGGCGCGCTTCATGTACGAGACCGAAGTCACGCTGGTCAAGGCTGGCGATTGCGTGCACCAGCGCCCAGGCATCGTGCACTTCCTGTTCGACTATTCGCCCGACATGGAATACCTGGAAATCGTTAGTCCGGCCGACTTCAAGACCATCGAGATGCCGGCCCCCTGCGCGGTGCCGCCCGCCACACCGTGGACCACCTGAAACCTGCGCGGGCCGGCTTTGCGTGGCAGCCGGCCCGCGCAGGTGAGGAGCAAAACCATGCAATTTTCCACTGTCAAAAATTTCATGCCTCTGTTAGTCTTTCTTCATGCACGCAGGCTCTGGCGTGCCGCCGCAGTCCCTTAGAGCCATCGCTTCACGCTGCACCCATGCTGTAGTTTTGCCGTACCCACCGCCTCTGTTTTCGTTACAACCTACTTAGAAAGATTCCCGCTCCCCACGGGAACACGAAGCAAATCTATGGCACATTTTTTTGATGAGATGTATTCAGCAGGCGCAAGCAGCGAAGCAGGTCAAGTGCGTCAGCACTATGCAGAATTCGCCAGCTGGCTTTCGGCGCAAGCGCCCGAAGTGATCGCCCGCAAACGTGCCGAATCCGACCTGATCTTCCGCCGCGTCGGCATTACCTTCGCCGTCTATGGCAACGATGCCGGCACCGAGCGCCTGATCCCCTTCGACATCATCCCGCGCATCATCCACAAGGCCGAATGGGCCAAGCTGGAAGCGGGACTGGTCCAGCGTGTCAGGACGCTCAACATGTTCATCCATGACATCTATCACGAGCAGAAGATCGTCAAGGCCGGCATCATCCCGCCCGAGCAGATCTTCCAGAACGCGCAGTACCGGCGCGAGATGCAGGATGTGAACGTAGTCAACGACATCTACGCCCACATCGCGGGTGTCGATATCGTGCGCGCAGGCGAAGGTGAATTTTACGTCCTGGAAGACAACCTGCGCGTACCGTCCGGGGTGTCCTACATGCTGGAGAACCGCAAGATGATGATGCGGCTCTTCCCCGACCTCTTCAAGCGCCACAAGATCGCGCCGGTCGATCACTATCCCGACCTGCTGCTGGACAATCTGCGGTCGGTGGCACCGGCTGGCGTGACCGATCCGACGGTGGTGGTGATGACCCCCGGCATGTACAACTCGGCCTACTTCGAGCACGCCTTCCTGGCCCAGCAGATGGGCGTGGAGCTGGTCGAGGGCCAGGACCTGTTCGTCAAGGACAACGTGGTCTACATGCGCACCACGCGCGGCCCCAAGCGGGTCGACGTGATCTATCGCCGCATCGATGACGACTTCCTCGATCCGCTGGCTTTCCGTCCCGATTCTGCGCTGGGTGTGCCGGGCCTGCTGCAAGCCTATCGCGCCGGCAAGGTGACGCTGACCAATGCGATCGGCACGGGTGTGGCCGACGACAAGTCCATCTATCCGTATGTGCCGGACATGGTGCGCTTCTATCTGTCCGAAGAACCCATCCTCAACAACGTGCCCACCTACCAGTGCCGCAAGAAGGAGGATCTGTCCTATACCCTGGCCAACCTGGAACAGCTGGTGGTCAAGGAAGTGCACGGCGCCGGCGGCTACGGAATGCTGGTCGGCCCGGCCTCGACCAAGCAGGAAATCGAGGACTTCCGCGCACGCATCATCGCCAAGCCCGATGGCTACATCGCCCAGCCCACGCTGGCCCTGTCCGTCTGTCCGACCTATGTGGAGTCCGGCATCGCGCCGCGCCACCTGGATCTGCGCCCGTTCGTCTTGTCGGGCAAGCAGATCACCATGGTCAAGGGCGGCTTGACGCGCGTGGCCTTGAAGGAAGGCTCGCTGGTGGTGAATTCGTCGCAGGGCGGCGGCACCAAGGACACCTGGATTCTGGAGAAATAACGATGCTGAGCCGTACCGCCGATCACCTCTTCTGGATGGCCCGCTACACCGAGCGCGCCGAGAACACCGCACGGATGCTGGACGTGCATGTGCAGACCGCATTGCTGCCGCAATCCACCGACGACGCCGAACAGGGCTGGCGCGCCGTGCTGGGCATCTCGGAACTGCTCTATGGCTACAACCAGAAATACGACAAGCTCACGCAAAAGGATGTCATCGACTTCATGGTGCGTGACCCCAACAACCCCTCGTCGATCGCTTCCTGCCTGCGCCAGGCGCGCGAGAATGCACGTGCCGTGCGGGGTGCGCTGACCACCGAAGCCTGGGAAATCCAGAACGCCACCTGGATCAAGATGCAGTCCTACCTGCAGACCAATGCGCTGGAGCAGAACCCGAGCGATTTCTTCGAATGGGTCAAGCATCGCTCGCATCTGTCGCGGGGCGTGACCATCGGCACCATGCTGGAGGATGAGGCGTTCCACTTCATCCGCCTGGGCACCTTCCTGGAGCGGGCCGACAACACGGCGCGCATCATCGACGTCAAGTTCCACGGCGCCAAGGAAACGCAAAAGCACAACGGTCATGGCCAAGTGCAATCGCAAAGCCAGGCGGCACGCGATGAAGCCGGGCAACTGGACTTCTATTACTGGGCCGCCATCCTGCGTTCGGTGTCCGGCTTCGAGATCTACCGCAAGGTCTATCGCGATGTCATCACGCCCGAGCGCGTGGCTGAATTGCTGATCCTGCGTGCGGACATGCCGCGCTCACTGCTGGCGTGCATGGGCAATGTGATTTCCAACCTGCACCACGTGCGCAACGATGTCTCGGCCGATACCGAGCGCTTCGCCGGCAAGCTGCACGCCGACCTGAAGTTCGCCCGCATCGAGGAAATCCTGGAAGCTGGTCTGCACGATACGCTAACCGAATTCCTGGAGCGCATCTTCGAGCTGGGCAATCGCATCAGCCGCGATTTTCTTGTTCCTTTGGCAGCGTAAATGATGTCTGGCTGTGCTTGGATGGCAATAAAGAAGCACAGCCACTGTCATCTTTTCGGGAAACAGGCCGTTACTGTAGGTACGTCACGACAGATGCCCCCGGCGCACACGCTTTGGCGCCGGGCCTTACGGTAAAATCCGGCTTTCCGTTTCCACGTTTCAAGATTTCATCATGACCTACTGCGTAGCCATGCGCCTCAACAGCGGCCTGGTGTTCCTGTCCGATTCGCGCACCAATGCGGGAGTCGATCACATCGGCACCTTCCGCAAGATGAGTGTTTACGAGAATCCGGGCGACCGCGTCATGGTCATGATGACCGCCGGCAACCTGTCGATTTCACAATCCATCCGTCAGATGTTGACCGAGCGCACCAATGCCGAGGGTCGCAGCATCTGGACCGCCACCACCATGTACGAGGCCGCGCAGATCCTGGGCGACGCCATCCGCGCCGTGCATGACCGCGAGGCCGCCGAGCTGAGCAAGTTTGGTATCGATTTCAACGTCAGCATCATCTTCGGCGGCCAGATCCGTGGCGAGCGCTGTAGGCTGTTCCAGATGTACTCGGCCGGCAACTTCATCGAATCGCACGATGAGAATACCTATTTCCAGATCGGCGAATCCAAGTACGGCAAGCCCATCATCGACCGCGTGGTCACGCCGCAGACCACCCTTGATGAAGGGGCCAAGTGTGCGCTGATCTCGATGGACTCGACCCTGAAGTCCAACATCTCGGTGGGCCTGCCGCTGGACCTGCTGGTCTACCAGAGCGAAGACCTGGCCGTGACCCGCTTCGTCACCATCGATGAGCAGAACCAGTATTTCCAGATGATCCGGCGTAGCTGGGGTTCGCAGTTGAAGCGCGTCTTCGAGGCCATCGACGATCCGGTCTGGGATGCGCCGCCGGAAGATACCTTGAACGTGCTCTCCTCGGTCACCGATCTCAGCGAGCCGGTGCGCGTGCCGCCGCCCAATGGCGTGGCGCGCGGTCTGCAAGCGGTGCCGCGGCAGATCCTGGCGCAACAGGATGGGGACGTGGGACAGGCGAGCTGAAAGACTTAGTTTTTTCTTGGAGGAAACTTAGTTTTCTTTTTGCCAAAACTAAGTTTTCATCAGACGGGAAGTCCACCAGGAAATGTCTCGGAGGAAATAAAAAAGGCTGCATTCCATGAATGCAGCCTTTTTACTTGATCAATCTTTAAAACGATTTATATCGATCAACGCACGATGGTCTGGGCTTCACCTTCGGCACGGGCGCGGATGGTACCGATACGGTAGACGGTCTCGCCGGCAGCCTTCAGATGGGCTTCGGCAGCATCGGCATCTTCCTTGGAGACAATCACGGTCATGCCGATACCGCAGTTGAAGACGCGATGCATCTCGGCGTCGGCCACGCCACCGTGCTGCTGCAGCCAGGTGAACAGCGGTGGCATGGTCCAGGACTTGGCGTCCAGCTCGGCGGTCAGGTGATCCTGCAACACGCGCGGGATGTTTTCGACCAGGCCGCCACCGGTGATGTGGACCATGCCCTTGACTTCCAGCTTTTCCATCAGCGCCAGCAGCGGCTTGACGTAGATGCGGGTCGGGGCCATCAGTACATCGGCCAGCTTGCGGCCGTGGAAATCGGCTTCCAGGTCGGGCTTGGCCACCTCCAGGATCTTGCGCACCAGCGAATAACCATTGGAGTGCGCGCCCGAGGAGGCCAGGCCCAGCACCACGTCACCCGGGGCGATCTTGGTGCCGTCGATGATCTTGGACTTTTCCACCGCGCCCACGGCAAAGCCGGCCAGGTCGTATTCGCCATCGGGGTACATGCTGGGCATTTCCGCGGTTTCACCGCCGATCAGGGCGCAACCGGCCTGTTCGCAACCGGCGGCGATGCCTTTGATCACATCGGTGGCCGAGGGCACGTCCAGCTTGCCGCAGGCAAAGTAATCCAGGAAGAACAGCGGCTCGGCGCCCTGCACCAGGATGTCGTTGACGCTCATGGCCACCAGGTCGATACCGACCGTATCGTGACGGTTCAGGTGGAAGGCCAGCTTCAACTTGGTGCCCACGCCGTCGGTGCCGGACACCAGCACCGGCTCCTTGAACTTCTTGCTGATCTCGAACAGAGCGCCGAAACCGCCAATGCCGCCCAGCACGCCTTCGCGGGTGGTGCGCTTGGCGAACGGCTTGATCGCTTCGACCAGGGCGTCACCGGCATCGATATCGACGCCAGCGTCACGGTAGGAGAGGGAGACATTGGAAGGTGAAGTCATGATGAAAAATTGCCAGTGAAGACGGTAAAATAGGGGATTCAGGGTGGAAGTCGCCCTGCCAAAGCGTGATTTTAACAAAACCGACACTGCCGAACTCCGAATCCATGCCTTTTTCTTTATCCGAAGAGCAAAAACAGAACCTGGCGTGGCTGATTGTCGGCATTTTGCTATTGTCCCTGCTGGTGGCGCTGGGCCCGATGCTCTCGCCCTTCGTGGCCGCCGGCATCATCGGCTATGCGCTCAACCCCGGCGTGGACTGGATCGCCAGCCGCCGCATCGGCCCGGTACGCATCCCGCGCTTCGTGGGCGTGACGGTGATGGTGCTGCTGCTGATCCTGGCCGCTCTGGCGCTGGTGTTGATCGTGGTGCCGCTGGTGCTGCGCCAGATCCCGCTGTTGCAGGCCCAGGTGCCGCCGCTGCTGGACAAGTTGAATGCCTTCCTCTCGCCGCGCCTGCACCAGTTGGGCATCGATGTGCGACTGGACCTGGCCGGCATCAAGGCCTTGCTGACGCAACAGATCAGCACCAGTGGCGATGAACTGTGGAGTTCGCTGCTGGCCTCGGCCAAGGTGGGCGGCACGGCGCTGTTGGCCTGGCTGGCCAACCTGCTGTTCGTGCCGATGGTGTTGTTCTACCTGTTGCAGGACTGGCACCCCTTCCTCAAGCGGATGCAGATCCTGATCCCGCGCCGCTGGGCCGCCCGCGTCAATACCATGGCCACCGAGGTCGATGGCCTGCTGGGACAGTATTTGCGCGGACAATTGCTGGTGATGCTGGTGCTGGCGGTCTATTATTCGGTTGCACTGACCGTGGCCGGCTTCGATAGCGCCCTGCCGGTGGGTGTCTTGACCGGCCTGCTGGTGTTCATCCCCTATGTCGGCTTTGGCCTGGGGCTGGTGCTGGCGATCCTGGCGGCGATCCTGCAATTCGATGGCGCCGTCGGCCTGTTGTGGGTGGCCCTGATTTATGGCGTGGGGCAAGTGCTGGAAAGCTTCATCCTCACGCCCAAGCTGGTGGGCGAGCGTATCGGCTTGCATCCACTGGTGGTGATTTTCGCCCTGCTGGCCTTTGGTCAGTTGTTTGGCTTTGTCGGCGTGCTGCTGGCGCTGCCGGCTTCGGCCATCGTCTCGGTGATCGCCCTGCATGTGCGGCGCGAGTATCTGGCCAGCAATTTTTACAACCGTTGAAGAATTTATGATCGATCACAGCTTCCCTGCCCTTGCAGGACGCTGCGCAGGCTCGGGCGCTGGGCGCCGTCCTGCATTAACTGGCCGCAAGCAGCTTGCGGCCTTCGTAGCTGATACACGCCGATGAAACAGATTCCGCTCGATTTGAGCGCGGACCAGCCGCAAAGCTTCGACAGCTTCGTGACCGGCCGCAACGCAGAACTGCTGGAGCGCTTGAAGCTGCTGGCCTGCGCCGGCGTGGACCAATCCATCCAGACCGGCAGCGCCAGCACCGACCGCTTCATCTACCTCTGGGCCGAAGCCGGTGCCGGCAAGACCCACCTGCTGCACGCCCTGGCCACCCGCGCCGCCCAGCAAGGCATCGGTGTGCGCCTGATCGGCACCGACTCGCCCGACGCCGCCTTCGAATACAGCCCCCAGACCAGTCACTACCTGCTCGATGACGTCGATCAACTGTTCGAGGAACAACAGATCGCTGCCTTCAATCTATTCAACCAGATCCGCGAACAGGGCGGCTGCATGGTCTGCACCGGCACCCTGCCGCCCACCCGGCTGGAGCTGCGCGAAGACCTGCGCACCCGGTTGGGCTGGGGCCTGATCTACCAGGTGCACGATCTGTCGGACGACGAAAAGATCGCCGCGCTGTTGCAGATCACGCTGGACCGCGGCCTGGAGATTCCTCCGGCCGTGATGATGTACATGCTCACCCACTATCGGCGCGACATGCCCTCGCTGTTGCGTATGCTTGACGCGCTGGACCGCTACTCGCTGGCCACCAAGCGCGCCATCACCCTGCCCTTGCTACGCGAACTGTTACAACAGGAATCCGGAGAACAATGAACCTCGCCCTTTTCGATCTCGACCACACCTTGCTGCCACTGGACTCCGACCACGAGTGGGGCGAATTCATGGCCCGCATCGGCGCCGTGGATGCCGACAGCTTCCGCAAAGCCAATGACCAATGGTTTGCCCATTACCAGAACGGCACGCTGGACCCGGTGGCCTACCTGGAATTCGCGCTGGGCAACCTGGCGCGCTTTTCGCGCGAGCAACTCGATGAGATGCATCTGCAATTCATGGACGAAGTGGTCAAGCCCGCCATCCTCCCGCAAGCCGTAGCCCTGGTCAAAAAACACCTGGATGCCGGCGACCTGGTGGCCATCGTCACCGCCACCAATCACTTCGTGACCAAACCCATCGCCGCCCACTTCGGGGTGGAGCACCTGCTGGCCGCCCTGCCGGAACTGGATGCACTGGGCAACCTCACCGGTAAGCTCAACGGCACACCCACCTTCGGCCCCGGCAAGATCGTCCACACCGAAGCCTGGCTGGAGCGCCTGGGCCACACCCTCGACCAGTTCGAACGCAGCTACTTCTACAGCGATTCGCAAAACGACATCCCGCTCATGGAGCGCGTCACCGATCCCATCGCCACCAACCCCAACGACAAGCTGCTGGCCCATGCCCAGGCGCGCGGCTGGCCGGTACTGAACCTCTTCGCCGACGGCCACGCGCAATGATCAAGAAACTGATTCGCTCCATCCTGGGCAAGGGCAAGACGACCGACAAGAGCAAGACCAAGGCGGTCGGCCCGGACGGCAAGATCGAACCCGATGTGCTGGATCCGAAGCAACATGGCATCGATCCTGCCCTGGTCTCGCCCAATGCGGTACGCGTGACGCAGACCCTGCAGGAAGCCGGCTATAAGGCATTCATCGTCGGCGGCGCAGTGCGCGACCTGCTGCTGGGCATCAAGCCCAAGGACTTTGATGTCGCCACCAACGCCACGCCGGAACAAGTCAAGCAACTGTTCCGCCGCGCCTTCATCATCGGCCGCCGCTTCCAGATCGTGCACGTGATGTTCGGCCAGGAACTCATCGAGGTCACCACCTTCCGCGGCGCCTCGGCCGAAGCCGCGCCCAAGGATGAACACGGTCGCGTGCTGCGCGACAATACCTTCGGCGAACAGCATGAAGACGCCACCCGGCGCGACTTCACCATCAACGCGATGTACTACGATCCGGCCAGCCAGGCTGTGCTGGATTACCACGGCGGCATCGCCGACATCCGCGACAAGAAGCTGCGCATCATCGGCGAACCGGAAGCCCGTTATCGCGAAGACCCGGTACGCATGTTGCGCGTGGTGCGCTTCGCCGCCAAGCTCAAGTTCACCATCGACCCGGCCAGCAGCGCGCCCATCCGCGTGATGGCGCCGCTGATCGACAACGTGCCCGCAGCGCGCGTGTTCGATGAAATGTTGAAGCTGCTCATGAGCGGCCACGCCCTGGCCTGCTTGCAGCAGTTACGCAAGGAAGGCCTGCATCATGGCCTGCTGCCGCTCCTGGACGTGGTGCTGGAACAGCCCCTGGGCGAGAAGTTCGTCAGCCTGGCGCTGGCCAATACGGATGCGCGCGTGAAGGAAGGCAAGGGGGTCTCGCCGGGCTTCCTGTTCGCTTCGCTCCTGTGGCATCAGGTGCTGGAAAAGTGGCGCGCTTACCAGGCTGCCGGCGAATATCCGATTCCTGCCCTGCATCTGGCCGCCGATGACGTGCTCGATGCCCAGACCGAGAAGCTGGCCCTGCAACGCAAGATCGCCTCCGACATGCGCGACATCTGGGCCATGCAGCCGCGCTTCGAACGCCGCGTCGGCAAAGCCCCGTACAAGCTGCTGGAACACCTGCGCCTGCGCGCCGGCTTCGACTTCCTGCTGCTGCGCTGCCAGTCTGGTGAACTCGATGCCGAACTGGGCGAATGGTGGGAAGCCTTCATCGCCGGCAATGGCACCGAGCGTGAAGAACTGATCGCCCGCAAACCGACCGACCCCGCCAGCGCCTCGGCCGGCCCCAAGAAGCGCAAGCGCCGTGGCGGCCGCAGCCGTAGCAAGTCCACGGGCGAAGGCAGCAGCAATGCCGAGGGTGAGCGCGAACAGGACGCCGCATCGGCACCTGCACCGCTGACCATCTCAATGGCCGAGGCCAGCAGCGACACACCCAGCGGCGCACCGAAGCGTCGCCGTCGTCGGCGCAGCACGGGGAGTGACAGTGCGGGCAGCGGCGAGGCTGCTCCGAGCAGCGAGGATTAAGCCGTCCATGGAGCAGTCTCCCACGCCAGCCTGGATCGGCATAGGCGGCAACCTGGGCGATGCCCGCGCCACGGTCGAACAGGCCATCGCACGGCTGGCCACGTTGCCGCAATCCCGGTTGTTAGCGCGTTCTTCGCTCTATCGCACTGCGCCCATCGACTCCAGCGGCGACGACTACGTCAATGCCGTGGCACTGATAAGCACCACCCTGCCGGCGCTTGAACTGCTGCACGCCTTGCAGGCCATCGAACTGCAGCACGGGCGTGAGCGCCCCTACCGCAATGCGCCGCGCACACTCGATCTGGATCTGCTGATGTATGGCGACCATATCCTCGCGAGCGAAGAACTGATCCTGCCCCATCCCCGCATGGCCCAGCGCGCCTTCGTGCTGGTGCCGATGCTGGAGATCGACGAGAAGGTGGAAATCGCTGGGTTGGGACCGGCGCGGCACTTTCTGAAGGAAATAACGGAGCAGCCGATCAGCCGGCTGTGAGAGCGACTGCGGGGACGGGGCAGTCGAACTGCCCCGCATCATATGAAGGAAAACGTCAGGCAGCCCCACCTGTGGCAGCACCCTTCCCCAACGGTCGCAATTCATTCAAGCGGCGATGATGGCCCTTCAGCCACAACGGCAACTCATTGGCCGGCATGGGCTTGCCGATCAGGAAGCCCTGTCCCAGGCTGCAACCGAAATCTTGCAGCAAGCGCCAGTCTTCCATGGTCTCCACCCCTTCGGCGACGGTCACCAGTTCCAGCCGCTGCGCCATGTCCAGCGCCGATTGCAGGATCACCCGCAGGTTCTTGCGATCATGCGCGCCATGCACGAAGGAGCGGTCGATCTTCAGTTCCGTGAAGGGGATACGCGCCAGTTGCTGCATCGAGGAAAAGCCGGTGCCGTAATCGTCAATGGACAGGCCAAAGCCCTTCAAGCGCAAGCGCGCCAACATGCCCAGCGAATTACCCTTGTGCGCCACCACCGAGCTTTCGGTGATTTCCAGCACCACGTTCTCGGCCGGCAGCGCGTGCTTGTCCACCAGCGCCAGGATGCGATGCATGAAGTCGGGTTGTTCCAGCGACAGCGGCGAGAGGTTTACCGCCACCTTGATCGCCAGACCGCGGCTGTGCCACACCGCAGCCTGGGCCATGGACTGGTCCATCATGCTGATGGTGAGGTCGTGGATCAGGCCGCATTGTTCGGCCAGGGGAACGAAACGATCCGGCGGCACCATGCCGCGCTCGGGATGGATCCAGCGCGCCAGTGCTTCCACGCCTTTGAGGATGCCGGTCTGCACATCCACCTTGGGTTGGAAATAGGGCAATAGCTGGCCGCCGCCGATGGCTGCACCAAGATCGCTTTCGCACATCGAGGGCAAGGGATCATCGTGCGCCCGGGCCGCTGCACCGTGCGGGCGGAAGGCTTGCAGGGCGGCGCGCAACTGGCCCTGGTTGAGCGGCTTTTGCAGCACGCCGATCAGGTTCATGCCCAGCGCCTGGATCATGGTCTCCACCGACAACAGCAGCGAGGTCTCGCGGCTGGAGGCGACGATGAGTGGAATGTCGATGCCCTTCTGCTGCAATTGCTGGATCAGTTCGATGCCATCCATGCCCGGCATCTCCAGGTCGATCACCACCAGGCCGGGTGGCAGCTTGAGCATGGCCAGCAGGTCCAGCGCTTCGTTGCCGTTGCCGGCCTCGTAGATCAGGTCCACGCCCAGTTCCTGCAGCAGCGCGACGCTATGCTGGCGCTGCAGGGCACTGTCGTCGACCACCAGGGCCGACTCGATGAGCTCATTGAGATTCTCTAGAGGCATATTGTTCTATCACGGCAGAGATATGTTCGAGCGGCAGGACGTCGCCGACGCCCCCCATGTGTATCGCTTCTTTCGGCATCCCGAAGACCACGCTGCTGGCTTCGTCCTGGGCATAGGTGGTGGCGCCGCAATCGGCCATCTCGCGCATCCCCCTGGCCCCATCATCGCCCATGCCGGTCATGATGATGCCCACTGCATTGCGGCCGGCGGCCTTGGCCAGCGAGCGGAACAGCACGTCCACCGAGGGCTTGTGCCGGCTCACCAAGGGACCATCCAATGTTTCCACATAGTACTGCTGGCCATCACGCCGCACGACCAGATGCTTGCCCCCCGGCGCGATCAATACCCTGCCTGGCAACACCAGGTCATGATGCTCGGCTTCCTTGACCTCGGCGCCGGAGACGCGATGCAGGCGTTCGGCAAAGCTGCGCGTGAAACGCTGCGGCATGTGTTGCACCACCACGATGCCGGGACAGCGGCCATCCAGCCGTCCCAGTACCCGCTCCAGCGCCTGCGGCCCCCCGGTCGAGGCGCCGATGGCGACGATGCGCGCAGTCGGCGGACGGTATCCGTCTTGTGGTCCCGGCGGCGTCAAGACCGCGTCGGCGGTATAGCGCTGCAAACCCGAGGCCCAACCCTCATCATGCAACATTTCTCGCGATGCCGCTTTGACCATGCGCAGGTCGTCCGTCAACGGCACGTTACGTATCGTCATGGTGGCGCCACGTCCGCCCGGGCCTGCCAGCATGGCCGCGCGAATGGCACCGGCCAGTTCGGCCACCGCCTCATGCAGGAAGTCGCGCACACCCAGTTGCGGGCGAGCAATCACCGAGACCGCACCCGCCGCCAGCGCCTCGGCGGCCAATCCGCCCTGCCCCATGGCACGCGCGCTGCACATGATGACCGGAGTGGGCCGGGTACTCATGATCTGGCGCAGGAAGGTGATGCCATCCATGCGCGGCATTTCGATATCCAACAGGATCACATCCGGCCATTCCTGCTGCATCTTGCGCAAGGCAAAGACCGGATCGGGCGCGGTACCGATGACGCGGATGTCGGTGGTCTGCGCCAGCAGTTGCTGCACCAGTTGGCGCACCACCGAGGAGTCGTCCACCACCATCACGCGAATTGTCGGCGGGGTCGTCATTGCGGCTTGCGGTAGATCGAGGGGGAGTGCATCAGCAATTCCAGCTCCATGCCATGCAGCGATTCCGAATGCCCCACCACCAGATAACCGCCCGGACGCAAGCGCGCGATGACATCGCGCAAGACCTTGAGCTTGGTGTCGCTATCAAAGTAGATGATGACGTTGCGCAAAAAGATCAGGTCATAGAGTCCATCGTCATGCTCATGCAGGGCCGTCAGGTTACGCTGCGCGAACTCGACCTTGGCGCGCAAGTCCGACTGCACCAGGAAATGACCTTCGTACTCGCCCGTACCGAGCAGGCAATAGCGGCGCAGGTAAGACCGTGGAATATTCTGGCCCCGCGCCATCGGGTAGAGCGCACGACGGGCGAAGCGCAAGACGCGCAGGCTGATGTCGGAGCCCAATACCGACCAGCTACCTGCGGCTCGCTGCTGATCCAGCAGCATGGCCAGGGTATAGGCTTCTTCACCGGTGGCGCAGGCCGCGCTCCAGACGCGCAGGCTCTTGTGCTGCTCCCATTGCGGTAGCAGTTCCTGCTTGAGGAAATCGAAATGGCCCTGCTCGCGGAAGAAATAGGTTTCGTTGGTGGTGATCAGGTCGATGGCGCGCTGGCGCTCCTCGACGTCGTGCTCGCCGCTGATCCGGCGGAAATACTGGCTCAGATCGCGCAGGCCGAGTTCGTGCAGGCGATGGCTGAGGCGACTTTGCAGCAAGGCCTTCTTGGACAGCGGCAGATGCAGTCCAATGTGCCGCTTGAACAACTGCTGGAACAGCAGCATGTCGTGATCACTGATCTCATCGACGCCATGCGACCCAGCCGCAGCATCGTTACCGCTGCCAGGTCCCACCAGCTTGCCGATGCTGGCCATGATCGCTACTCCAGCTGGGCGTCGGATGACAGCACCGACACGCCCCCCAGCGCATCCTCGGCACTCATGCCCAGCAGGCTGGCCAGTTCATCGACCGATAACACGCGCGGCACGTCCAGCACTACGATGAAACGCTCATTGACATTGATCATGCCAGCGATGAAATCGGCCCGGATGCCGGCACCGAAGGAAGGACGCGGTTCGATCTGGTCTACACCGATGCCCAGCACCGCGCTGACCGCGTCGACCATCACCCCCAGCAGCAGCAATTGATCCTCCTGCATCAGTTCCATGATGATGACGCAGGTGCGCTTGCTCGGTACCGTAGGCGCACGCCCAAAGCGTACCGACAGATCGATCACCGGCACCACCGATCCGCGCAGGTTGATGACGCCGCGCAGGAATTGCGGCATCAGCGGCACTTCGGTGAGACCGCCGAATTCGATGATTTCACGGATGCTGGCGATGGGCATGGCAAAGCTCTCGGTACCGACCAGGAAGGTCAGGAACTGGCGCGTCTCGATGACTTCTTCCTGCTGCCGCTTTCTGGCCGATTCGCCATTCAACGATACGCTGGGCATGGCCTGCTCTCCTTGCTGCCACGGACGGTGCCGGGCGGGTTGTTGCGTGTGCGGCGTGCTGGCCGCCATGGTCTATGTAGGTTCGTCACCGACATGGGCGAAGTATCAGAAACGCTTGAACGCGGATTCATCCACGCCGGGTCATCGTCCTCCACATCCAGCATCGAAAGCCGGCGTGGCGGCTCCTGCTTGGGAGTGCGCCCATTGTTGCTGCTTCCGCGAGCGGGCAGCTTCTGCATCTCGCCCACGCGGAAAAATCGCATCAGTTCTGCAGATGGGATAGCCTGGGCGCTCATCTCTTCGGAGGTGGCCGACAGTTCTTCCGAGGCCGCCGCCGTCATCTGCGTAGTCTGCGCCATCTGGTGCACGGCATTGTTGATCTGTTCCAGGCCGGTGGATTGTTCGGCCGAGGCGGCGGCGATTTCCTGCACCAGGTCGGCAGTCTTGCGGATGGACGGCACCATCTGATTCAACAGGCCACCGGCTTTCTCGGCCAGACCCACACTGTTCTCGGCCACCGCAATGATTTCCTGGGCGGCGGTCTGGGCGCGCTCGGCCAGCTTGCGCACTTCGGCAGCAACCACGGCAAAGCCCTTGCCGTGCTCACCGGCGCGGGCTGCTTCGATGGCTGCATTCAAGGCCAGCAGGTTGGTCTGGTAGGCGATGTCATCGATGATGCCGATCTTGCTGGCGATCTGCTTCATCGCCGCCACCGTCTCGCGTACCGCTTCGCCACCTTCGGTGGCGGCACTGGCCGAGAGGCTGGCGATGCCATCGGTGGTGCGGGCGTTGTCGGCGTTCTGGGCGATGGTGGCGGTGATTTCTTCCACCGAGGCACTGGTTTCCTCGACGTTGGCGGCTTGCTGCGACGAATTGTGCGACAGCGCCTGGGAAGAAGAGGAAATCTGTTCCGAAGCCGAGGCCAGGGCACTGGCGGTACCGCTGACGTCACCGATGACGTCGGTCCACTTGTTGACCATCTGCTGGGTGCTGTAGAGCACGCTGATCTTGTCGCGCTTGTGCAGCGGCACCGTGACGGTGAGGTCGCCTTCGGCCACGCGCCGCAAGACGCTCATGGCCTCGCGCGGCTCGCCGCCGATCTGCGAGCGGATGGTGCGATAGGCAAAGCCCAGGCACACGAACAACACCACCATCGAGGCCGTGAGCAGCCAGAAGATCTTTTGCTCCAGCCGGGCATATTCGACACCGGCCTGGATGACGCGGGCCTGGGTACGTTCATCGACCTGACGCAGGAAATCGTTGATGGGAGCCATCACGCGGCCAAACAGGGTGCGGTAGGTCTGATCGAAGACCAGTTCCTGGGCCATGGCCTGGTTGGGCGCACCCACCACGGTGAACTTGCCCTCGCCATCATCGAACTCGCCCTTGACCGCATGGAAGGCGGTGATCTCGATGCGGGAAAGTTGATCGGCCAGTTTCAGCGCTTCCTGCATCCTGGCCAGCTCCCGTTCGGGGAAACCGGCGCGCTTCATCAATTCGCTCAACGGTACCGCCTGGGCATAACCTTCTGCGGCCAGCTTGCGAGCGTTGACCAGATCCCAGTTGAAGCGATCATAGTTGGCTGGACGGGGACGCTTGCCATTACGGATGTCGAGGATCATATAGTAGCGATCCTCATCGTTGGGATCGCCCGTGGTGACGTAGGCCCGCGCAAATTTCGTCATATCCTCGGTGGTGCGGCGCAACTCGTTGGCCAGGGCCGTCGAGGCATAGCGCGATTGGTGCGCTTCTTCCAGCGCGACGTTGGCCTGCTTGAGCATATCGGTGAGGCCGATCACCACCGCCACCAGAACCGACAGCCCCGCCGCCAGCCAGATGAAGATCTGCTTGATGCTGATCCTGTTGCTCATCGAGTCTTGCATGGTCGCTCCCCCTTGGACTGCACTCTTCATTGCGCGGACGCCATGCCGCGTTCGGCGTAGACCGCCGTATTGCCTTGTTCCTGCTGCTGGGTGTGATGCACCAGGTGCGGGATATCCAGGATCAGCGCCACGCGGCCATCGCCGAGGATGGTCGAGCCCGACAAGCCCTTGACCTTGCCGAACAGCCGCCCCAGCGGCTTGATCACGGCCTGGCATTCGCCCAGCAGGCCATCGACCAGGAGGCCCGCGCGTAATTGACCGTACTGTACGATCACCAGGCTCTTGCGGGCCCGCCCCTGCTCGCGTGCGGGCAGGTCGAACAGTTCGCGCAGCGGTACGAACGGCAAGGGCTCGCCGCGCACCGAGACGATGTGGGTACCAGTGTGCTGGGGAGGCATGTCGATGCATTCGACCACCATGTCCAGCGGGATCACGAACACCGCATTACCCACCACCACCTGGAAGCCCGAGATGATGGCCAGCGTCAACGGCAAGCGCAGACGCACCACGGTGCCGCGTCCGCGTTCGGTATCGATGGCGACCTCGCCATGCAGGGCGTCGATGTTGCGCTTGACCACATCCATGCCCACCCCACGTCCCGATAGTTCGGTGACCTGCTGCGCGGTGGAAAACCCGGGTTCGAACACGCAGCGATAGATCTCGGCATCGGTGAGCTCGGCATCGGGTGCGACCAGGCCCTGGGCCACGGCCTTTTCCAGGATGCGATCGCGATCCATGCCGCGGCCATCGTCCATCACTTCCACCACCACGCTACCGGACTCATGCATGGCGTTCAGGTGCAGCGTGGCCTTGGCCGGCTTGCCGGCGGCGATGCGTTCGGCGGCCGGTTCGATGCCATGATCGATGGCGTTGCGCACGATGTGCATCAGGGGATCGGCCAGGCGCTCGACCATGGATTTGTCCAACTCGGTGTCGGAGCCGGTCATGCTCAGTTCGATGTCCTTGTCGAGGTCGCGTGCAATGTCGCGCACGACGCGCGGGAAGCGCTGGAACACTTCGTTGATCTGCACCATGCGCAGCGTCAGCGCGGCATCGCGGATCTGCTCCATCAAGGTGTCGATGGCCTGGGTAGCTTCCTCGAACTGACTATCCTTGCGGCGCCGTGCGATCAGCCGGGCACTGGCACCGGCAATGACCAGCTCACCCACCAGGTCGATCAACTGGTCCAGCTTGGAGACCTCGATCTTGATGAATTTCTGTTCCTGCGCGCGCCGTTCCTCCAGCGGACGCGGGCGCTGCACCACATCCGCCAAGGTCGGAACCGGCGCGGCGGCGTGCGCGACGCCGACTGCCCCCAGGCAGCGCCATTGCGCCTCATCGAACAGGCCCAGGCCGCGCCACAGTGCGGCCAGGCGCGCGGCCTCCTCGGGCGCCAGGCGTTGCAGCACGGTGGCGTAATCGGCCAGGGGGCTGTGCGGCGGCAGGATGTCGATGCGGCTGTCGTCGCGCACGAATTCGAACACCTCTTCCAGCGTCTGCCGGGTGGAGTCCGATGCCAGGCAGATTTCCACGCCCAGGTAGCAGCTCTCGGGATCCATGGCAGCGGCCTCGGGAATACCCGACGCCACCGGCAGGATGGCGACAATGCGGCCCAGCGAGCGCAGGTAGTGCAGGAAGGACAGCGGATCGAGTCCATCGCGCAACACGTTCTGGTTGAACTGCAGCGACAGGTGCCAATAGGGATAAGCCACCGGTAACTGGGCACTGGGATCCAGCGCTGACGCCAGCGTAGAGGATGGGGCGCGGGTGGCTGGTACCGCCACGCCCGGCTGCTGCACGGCACCGGCGGCGGCCTGCGCGGCGGCCGACAGGGCCACCTGTTCCAGCTCGGCCAGCAGCGCGGCGCGGCGCTCGGCATTGGGTTCCTCGGCTTCCTGACCGCACTCGATGGCATCGACCAGTTCGCCGATATAGTCGCCGCACTGCAGGAGCAGCGACATCAGGGGGCCATTCAAGGCCAGCCTTTCTTCGCGCACCAGATCCAGCACATGCTCGACCTGGTGGGTGAATTGCACGATGCTGTCGAAGGCGAACAAGCCGGCTGAGCCCTTGATGGTATGAGCGGCGCGGAAGATGGCGTTGATACGATCACGGCTGGGGCCTTCCACCTCGATCTGCAATAACGCCGACTCCATGGCCACCAGCAGTTCACGGGCTTCCTGGACCACGGCGTCGCGGGCGCTATCCTTTTTCATGCGACCTCCACCACCGGGCTGAAACGCTCGTGCAATTGCAACAGGTCCAGCGCAGCCAGGACGGCCGGACTGTAGGCACCGATTTCCAGCTGGCGTCCACTGTTGTGCAGCTCGCGCCGCAGTAACAGCAGCAACTGGATACCGGCCGTGTCGAGCTCATCCACGCCGGACAGATCCAGCACCACGTGTGACTGCGCCAGCGTCAGTGCGTGCAGCAGCTCGGGCTTGCGCTCGGCCGCCTGGAAAATGGTCAGGCCGCCGCTCACGGTGAGCAGCAACCTGTCCTCTAGCACGGAATACGTCAGCGGCATAGTCTCGGTCTCGGCTTTCTCTTTCTGTTCCCGTTATTACGTCAGGGCTGCACCAGCTTGGCCACGGCATCGAGCAGCACCGGCGGCTGGAACGGTTTGTGGACCCAGGCGCGAATGCCTGCGGCCTTGCCTTCCTGTTTGCGTGCTTCACTGCTTTCGGTGGTCAGCATGATGACGGGAGTGAATTTGTAGGCGGGCATCTGTTTCATCTCGCGCACGAAGGACAGGCCATCGAGATGCGGCATGTTGAGGTCGGAGATGACCAGGTTGAACTTGCGACCGTCCAACTTGCTCAAGGCCTGCCGACCATCGGTGGCTTCTTCCACGTGGTAACCGGCACTCTTCAAGGCAGCCGAGATGGTCTGCCGCAGGCTGAAGGAATCATCGACGATCAATATGCTCTTTTCCATCTCGCGGGCTCGCTGGATCAAAAGAAATCGACTTGGGATGGCACCGCAGGATGGCCTTGCTGGCCCGCGTGGACCTGGCGCTGCTCCTGGGTGGTATAGGTTTTTTCGAGATCGGCCAGCCATTGTTGCGGCGTGGGCAGCGCCGATGGGCCGGCCTCGGCGGCGCTGCGCAAGCGCACGATGTCTTGCTGTACATGATCCAGTATCTGGCTGATCCGATCCTGGAATTGCAGGTGCACCAGGATGTCGCAGACCTCGCGATCGACTTCGCGTCCTTCGTCTTCCAGTTGCTCCACCGTGGTACTGAGCTTCATGGCCGACTGGCGGAAGTCGGCGATGATCTGGTCGATCACGGCGCGCGAGTTTTCCACGATCTCATCGGCCCCGGCGACGGCCTCGCCGGTGGCGCCGATGGCCGCCAGGATCTGCTGGCGCGCGCTCTTGGCGCGGGCGGCGATCTGGCGGCTGTTTTCGGCCGAGCGTTCGGCCAGTTCCTGCCAGCTCTGGGTATCGCTCAACAGGTCGGTCACGCCGGTCTGGCCGGCCAGTTGTTCATTCTGCTGGGCCAGGCGGCGGATGTCGTCATTGGCCGCCATCAGGCTGTCGAACTTGGTCACCAGTACCTGGCGCGAGGCCAACATGCCTTCCAGCACCGAGGCAATGGCCCCCAATTGTTCAGCTGCGTGCTGCACGGTCTGCAGGATTTCGCCATTGCTAGCGTGGCTGGCCGGGGCCAGTGCGCCGCCCAGGCGCTCGTGGATGCCCACGAAGCGGGCGGTGAGGCTATCGATGGCCGACTGCGTCTGCGCCCGCGCCAACTGGACATTGCCCTGCCACACCGGCAAGACTTCGCCCAGCAAACCGGCCAGTGCCTCGGGCTGCGCGGACGCAACGGCGGCAGGTGCTGACGGCGGCGGCGCTGGTTGCGATGCTGCGCTAGAGGCCGGGGCCGGGGCCGGGGCGGGCAGGCAGGTCAGGTAGA
Source organism: Herbaspirillum sp. B65 (assembly GCF_000333555.1). NCBI lineage: Bacteria > Pseudomonadati > Pseudomonadota > Betaproteobacteria > Burkholderiales > Oxalobacteraceae > Herbaspirillum > Herbaspirillum sp. B65. The sequence goes on from NZ_BADI01000234.1 coordinate 20,011, forward strand.
AGGCACCACCGATGAGCAAGCCCACCAGCGCACCCAGCCACCAGTGCTGGGCCAGCATCATGTACAGCAGCAGGTTCACCAGGCACAGCACCGGCAAGATATTGCGAAGCGATTTCACAGCCACGATCCCTGTTGGTTGTTGTCAGCTCGGGTCAGACCGCCTGGCTAGGCGTTGCACAGCGCGGGCTTGACGTTGTTTACGGCAGGAAAGGGCGCATCTTTTGCCAAAGTCGCCATGCTTGCCATTTTTTTACGGCTGCAAAGAGACTTGGTCCATTCTGCGCGCACCGACCCACAGTCTATTTTGCGGGCTGCCAGGAGCCGGCCTTGCGTGGAATAAAGGCCGAATTCCCGCTGAGTTGTAGTCGCACCGGGCCGCCATGACGATAATGTTATAAAAGAAGCAATCAAAACATCCGCCACCGGCGCTCTCTGGTCGAGGTGAAATCAACTACAATGCCGCACCCCTTACGCTCTGGATCAGCGGCAACCGCCGCCGGAGTGCTACAGTCATTTTTTCTATCACTACGTAGAGGCGCCGGTACTGACCACCCACCAGGATGCCCATCCGGCGATCCTGCTGCCTATTGCAGAGGCAGAGATGCACGGCCAGCGCGCCTTTCTCACCTTTCTCAATTACGGAGGTTGAATTTTCCATGGCAGGCTATCTTCAGGAATCAGGCGCAGTGCGCGCCAAGCCGGTGACCACGCACACCCTGCAGGCGCTGCGCGCCAAGGGGGAAAAGATCACCATGCTGACCTGTTATGACGCCAGCTTCGCCACCCTCATGGAGCGCGCCGGACTGGAGACGGTCTTGATCGGCGATTCGCTGGGCATGGTCAGCCAAGGCCACGATTCGACCCTGCCGGTGACCATCCAGGACATGGCCTACCACACCGCCGCCGTGGCGCGCGGCACGCGCACCATGCTGATCATCGCCGATCTGCCCTTCGGCACCTATCCCAGCCGCGAGGATGCCTTCCGCAATGCCGCGCTGCTGATGCAGGCTGGTGCGCAGATGATCAAGCTCGAAGGCGGGGTATGGTTGGCCGATACCATCAAGTTCCTCACCGAGCGCGGCATTCCGGTGTGCGCCCACATCGGCCTGACGCCGCAATCGGTACACCAGTTGGGCGGCTTCAAGGTGCAGGGCAAGACCAGCGATGGCGCCACCCAATTGCACGCCGATGCCCTGGCCGTGCAGCAGGCTGGCGCTTCGCTGGTGGTGATCGAGGCGGTGCCGGCGGCGCTGGGCAAGGAAGTGACTGATCGGCTGGCCGTGCCTACCATCGGCATCGGCGCCGGTCCCGATTGCTCGGGCCAGGTGCTGGTGATGCATGACATGCTGGGGGTGTTCCCGGGTCACAAGAGCCGCTTCGTGCGCAACTTCATGGACGGGGCCAGTGGCATCGAGGATGCAGTGCGCCGCTATGTCGCCGCCGTCAAGGACGGTAGCTTCCCGGCGCAGGAGCATTGCTTCTGATCGCTTGCCCTTCAGCTGAGGACAAGCAAAAGGCCAGCGGAACATCACGCTGGCCTTTTGCTTTGCTGCTGATACGCAGACTGATGCTGCGGCTTACTCGAAGAATTCCTTGACCTTGTCCTTCCAGGTCTTGGTCTGCGGGCTGTGCTTGGCGCCGCCTTCGGTGGTGAGCTGCTCGAACTCGCGCAGCAGTTCCTTCTGGCGTTCGGTCAGCTTGACCGGGGTTTCCACCACGACGTGGCAGAACAGGTCGCCCGGATAGCCGGAACGCACGCCCTTGATACCCTTGCCGCGCAGGCGGAAGGTCTTGCCGCTCTGGGTGCCTTCGGGAATGGAGAAGGAGGCCTTGCCATTGAGCGTGGGCGCTTCGATCTCGCCACCCAATGCCGCCTTGGCGAAGGAGATCGGCATCTCGCAATGCAGGTCGTCACCATCGCGCTGGAACACATCATGCGGCTTGATATGAATTTCCACGTACAGGTCGCCCGGGGGACCACCGTTGACGCCCGGCTCACCATTGCCGGATGAACGAATGCGCATACCATCGTCGATGCCTTCGGGGATCTTCACCTCCAGCGTCTTGTTGCGCTTGATGCGACCGGCGCCGGCACAAGTGGTGCAGGGTTCGGGAATGATCTTGCCGCTGCCGTGGCACTTGGGGCAGGTCTGCTGGATGCTGAAGAAGCCCTGCTGCATCCGCACCTGGCCATGACCGCCGCAGGTGGTGCAGGTGACCGGCGAGGTGCCGGGCTTGGCGCCGCTGCCGTGGCAGGTATCGCACTGGTCCCAGGAAGGGACGCGGATGGTGGTGTCGAAACCGTGCGCCGCTTGTTCCAGCGTGATTTCCAGGTTGTAGCGCAGGTCGGCGCCGCGGTAGACCTGCGGGCCGGCGTTGCGGCCACGACCACCACCGCCGCCACCGAAGATGTCACCGAAGATGTCGCCGAAGGCATCGGCAAAGCCGCCCGCACCGGCAGCGCCGCCGGCTCCCATGTTGGGATCGACGCCGGCATGACCGTAGCGGTCGTAGGCCTCGCGCTTCTGCGGGTCCGACAGCATCTCGTAGGCTTCCTTGACCTCCTTGAACTTGTCTTCCGCGCCCTTGCTGTCGGGGTTGCGGTCAGGATGGTACTTCATCGCCAGCTTGCGATAAGCCTTCTTGATCTCGTCGTCACTGGCGTTCTTGGCCAGTCCGAGCACTTCGTAAAAATCGCGTTTTGCCATGTTGTATAACCCACCTTGTTATTGTGTTCCGTCGCTGCTGCGATGGCCTGCATCCGCGGCCGCGCAAGCACGACCGGAAACCAACAATGTGAAAAAGCCGAGCTCAGCTTTTGACTGCGGACTCGGCGTACCGGCCTGGCCGAAAGACAACCCGGCCGGGTGGATGCTGCTGAAGCTCAATTCCTAAAAATCCGCCCGGGCTGCGGCAAACCGCACCCGGGCGCGAGCGCTGACGTCAGGTGAAACGACGCGTCAGTCCCGGATTACTTCACTTCCTTGAAGTCGGCGTCGACCACGTTGTCGTCCTTGGGCGCAGCACCGGCCGCACCCGCCTGGGCACCTGCGGCGCCGGCGGCACCACCGGCGGCAGCGGCCTGGGCTTGCTGGTCGGCATACATCTTCTCGCCCAGCTTTTGGGCCGCAGTCGACAGCGCCTCGGTCTTGGCATCGATGGTGGCCTTGTCGTCACCCTTCAGGGCTTCTTCCAGGTTCTTGATGGCGGCTTCGATGACGTCCTTCTCGCCGGCTTCCAGCTTGTCGCCGTATTCGCCCAGGGCCTTACGGGTCGAGTGCACCAGGGCATCGCCCTGGTTGCGGCTTTCGGCCAGTTCCTTCAGGCGCTTGTCTTCCTCGGCGTTGGCTTCGGCGTCGCGCACCATCTTTTCGATCTCTTCTTCATTCAAGCCGGAGTTGGCCTTGATGGTGATCTTGTTTTCCTTGCCGGTGGCCTTGTCCTTGGCGCCCACGTGCAGAATACCGTTGGCGTCGATGTCGAAGGTCACTTCGATCTGCGGGGTGCCGCGCGGTGCCGGCGGGATGCCTTCCAGGTTGAATTCACCCAGGGCCTTGTTGCCGGCAGCCATTTCACGCTCGCCTTGATAGACCTTGATGGTCACGGCCGGCTGGTTATCGTCGGCGGTGGAGAACACCTGGCTGAACTTGGTCGGGATGGTGGTGTTCTTTTTGATCATCTTGGTCATCACGCCGCCCATGGTTTCGATACCCAGCGACAGCGGGGTCACGTCCAGCAGCAGCACGTCCTTGCGGTCGCCCGAGAGGACCGAACCCTGGATGGCGGCACCGACGGCAACAGCTTCGTCGGGGTTGACGTCACGGCGCGGATCCTTGCCGAAGAATTCCTTGACCTTCTCGATCACCTTGGGCATACGGGTCATGCCGCCGACCAGGATCACGTCGTCGATGTCGGACACCTTCACACCGGCATCCTTGATGGCGGTGCGGCAGGGTTCGATGGTCTTGGCGATCAGTTCCTCGACCAGCGACTCCAGCTTGGCGCGGGTGATCTTCAGGTTCAGGTGGACCGGTGCGCCATTGGCCATGGCGATGTAGGGCTCGTTGATCTCGGTCTGTTGCGAGGACGACAGCTCGATCTTGGCGCGTTCGGCCGAAGCCTTGATGCGCTGCAGGGCAATGGCGTCCTTGGACAGGTCCAGGCCGTTGATCTTCTTGAATTCGTCGATGATGTAGTCGATCAGGCGCTGGTCGAAGTCTTCGCCACCGAGGAAGGTGTCACCGTTGGTGGAGAGCACTTCGAACTGCTTTTCGCCATCGACATCGGCGATTTCGATGATGGACACGTCGAAGGTACCGCCGCCCAGGTCATACACGGCGATCTTGCGGTCACCCTTTTCCGCCTTGTCCAGGCCGAAAGCCAAGGCGGCTGCGGTCGGCTCGTTGATGATGCGCTTGACATCCAGACCGGCGATGCGGCCAGCGTCCTTGGTGGCCTGGCGCTGGGCGTCGTTGAAGTAGGCCGGCACGGTGATGACGGCTTCGGTGACTTCTTCGCCCAGGTAGTCCTCGGCGGTCTTCTTCATCTTGCGCAGCACTTCAGCCGAGATCTGCGGCGGCGCCAGCTTCTTGTCGCGCACGCCGATCCAGGCGTCGCCGTTGTCGGCGGCCACGATCTGGTAGGGCATCAGGTTGATGTCCTTCTGCACTTCCTTCTCGGTGAACTTGCGGCCGATCAGGCGCTTGGCGGCGTAGATGGTGTTCTTGGGGTTGGTGACGGCCTGGCGCTTGGCGGGCGCGCCGACCAGGATTTCGCCGTCTTCCTGGTATGCAATGATGGAAGGCGTGGTACGTGCGCCTTCGGAGTTCTCGATCACCTTGGGCTGGTTGCCTTCCATGACGGCAACGCAAGAGTTGGTGGTGCCCAGGTCAATACCAATGATTTTTCCCATGATTTTTTCCTCGTTCTTTCAGCCCTGGATGTCGGGCTACAGGTGTTTTGAATGGTTTGAATATGTGGAGGAAAGATGGACTTTCAAGCGCCGAAACCACCGAAATAAGCAAAAATGATGCCTTTTGCCGACTTTCCCCTCCGACGCCGGTCCTCTTACTTCCCTGGGCACCGTCACAAGCGCCGGGCGCAGCAGACGTTCGGAATCATATAGCCTTTTTGC
>NZ_BADI01000233.1:0-12389 GCF_000333555.1 Herbaspirillum sp. B65
CATCGCGATCCAGAAACGCTTCATCGCCGACGCTGCGCACCAGATGAAAACCCCCGCTGGCCGGAATGCGGATGCAATCCGAACTGGCGGTGCGCCAGGGCGACCAGGACGATGTGCGACGCTCGCTGGAACAACTGGCCAAGAGTTCGGAAACCGCCACGCGCCTGGTCAACCAGTTGCTCTCGCTGGCCCGCGCCGAGAACCAGCAATCGCAATCCGGCATGGTCGCGGTGGAACTGAACGAACTGGCCCGCAGCGTGGTGCAGGACTGGGTGCCGATGTCCTTTACCCAGCGCATTGATCTCGGATTCGAGCAGCCCGACCATCCCATCCTCATCACTGGCAACCCGGTGATGCTGCGCGAATTATTGTCCAACCTGCTGGATAATGCCCTGCATTACACACCACACGATGGCAATGGCCGCGTCACCGTGCGCGCCCGTACCGATGAAGGCGGCGGGCTGGCCATCCTGGAAGTGGAAGACAATGGCCCCGGCATTCCAGTAGCCGAGCGCGCCAACGTGTTCGAACGTTTCTATCGCATCCTCGGCACGCCTAGCACCGGCAGCGGCCTGGGCCTGGCCATCGTGCGCGAGATCGCGCAACAGCACGACGCCGTGCTGGAGATCACCCACAATCCGCGCTGCACCGATGCACGCTATCCGGGCTGCGTATTTCGCGTGAGCTTTCGCATGATGCCGCGCACGCCCTTCTTCGACGACCTCACCTGACATGGACCAAGCGCCTCAGCCCATCGACCCCGGCAACCAATGGCACCGCACCCGGCGCATGACGGCCTGGCTGCTGGCGCTGTGGTTCGCAGCCACGTTCTGCTTCATCTACTTCGCCCGCGAACTGGACCGGGTGCACCTGTTCGGCTGGCCGGTCTCGTTCTACATGGCCGCGCAAGGCATGATGCTGATCTACCTGGCCATCGTGGTCATCTACGTGCGCCGGATGCGCCGCATCGAACAACTGGTCAAGCGTGAACAAGGCGAGAGCGGACATGGAGAGTAACCAGAATTTCTTCCGGCGCCTGTGCCGCTACTACGGGTTCTACACCTTGGGCTTCATCGCCTTCCTGTGCGTGCTGGCGCTGCTCGAACGCGAGGGGATGCCGCGCTCGTGGATCGGCTATCTGTTCCTGTTCGTCACCATCGGCCTGTATGCCGGCATCGGCGTGGTCTGCCGCACCTCCGACGTGCCCGAATACTATGTCGCCGGACGCCGCGTGCCGCCGCTGTTCAATGGCATGGCCACGGCGGCCGACTGGATCTCGGCGGCCACCTTCATCAGCCTGGCCGGTGGCCTCTACCTACAGGGCTTCGACGGCCTGGCCTACATCCTCGGCTGGACCGGGGGTTATTGCCTGGTGGCGCTGCTGATCGCACCCTACCTGCGCAAGTTCGGCCAATACACGGTGGCCGATTTCCTGGCGGCACGCTATCCGGGCCGGCCCGGCAGCCAGGGCGCCAACCTGATCCGCATCCTGGCAGTGGCCGCCACCATCCTCATTTCCTTCACCTACGTGGTGGCGCAGATCTATGGCGTGGGGCTGATCACCTCGCGCTTCACCGGCATCGATTTTTCCATCGGCATCTTCCTCGGCCTGGCCAGCATCCTGGTGTGCTCCTTCCTGGGCGGGATGCGCGCCATCACCTGGACCCAGGTGGCGCAATACATCATCATCCTGCTGGCCTACCTGATCCCGGTGATCTGGCTCTCGGCCAAGCACGCCAGCGTCCCCTTGCCGCCGGTGGCCTATGGCGCGGTACTACCCAAGCTCTCCGCACTGGAACACAAGCTGGAAGACGACCCCAAGGAAAAGGAAGTGCGCCGGATCTTCCAGACCCGCGCCGACGACTATGCACAACGCTTGAAGAACCTGCCGCAATCCTGGGCCGACGGCCGGGTGGAAGCGCAGAACCAGGCCGACCAGGTCCGCCGTGACACCCACGCCTCGCTGGCCGAGATCAAGGCGGCCAGCCGCGCCCTGGCGGCCTATCCCAAATCGCCCGAAGAGGCCCAGCGCAAATGGAGCGAAGCGCGCGCTGCCAACCTGGCGCGGGCGCAGCCACCGGTATCGCAGACCGAGCCCTTCCCCGGGCGCGACAAGTCCAGCTCGGACATCAAGCGCAATAATTTCCTGGCGCTGGTGTTTTGCCTGATGCTGGGCACGGCCGCGCTGCCGCACATCCTGATGCGCTACTACACCACGCCCACCGTGGCCGGTGCGCGCAGCTCGGTGTTCTGGACGCTGTTCTTCATCATGCTGATCTACCTCACCGTGCCAGCCCTGGCGGTGCTGGTGAAATACGACATCTATACCTCGCTGGTGGGCAGCAGCTACAGCCACCTGCCGGACTGGGTGTATTACTGGGCCAACATGGACAAGCTCAATCCCCTGGTCTCGATCAATGACTTGAACCGTGATGGCGTGGTGCAACTGGGCGAGGTTTCCATGGATGGGGACATCATCGTACTGGCCATGCCAGAGATCGCCGGCCTGCCCTATTTCGTCTCGGGCCTGGTGGCCGCAGGCGGACTGGCCGCAGCCCTGTCCACCGCCGATGGTCTCTTGCTGACCATCTCCAACGCGCTCTCGCACGACATCTACTACAAGGTGGTGGACCCCAGCGCCTCGACGCAAAAGCGCGTGACCATTTCCAAGTTGCTGCTGCTGGTGGTGGCTTTGCTGGCGGCCTATGCGGCCTCGCTCAAGCCAGGCGACATTCTCTCGATGGTCGGCGCGGCCTTTTCATTGGCGGCCTCCACGCTCTTCCCGGCGCTGGTGCTGGGGGTGTTCTGGAAGCGCGCCAACCAGCCCGGCGCGGTGGCCGGCATCGTCTGCGGATTCCTGATGTGCGTGTATTACATGCTGCACACCAACCCTGCCTTCGGCGGCAGTGCGACAGGACAGTGGTTCCACATCGCGCCGATCTCGGCGGGCATCTTCGGCGTGCCGGTGGGCATGGCCGCGATGGTCATCGTCAGCCTGCTGACGCCGCCACCGGATGAGGCCACCGTCGCGCTGATCGACCACATCCGCACCCCCTGACAGGCGCGCGGCGCAGGCTTCAGATCGACAATTGCAAACCCCGCGCCTCTTCGCCTGGCAACACCGTCACAGCCACCTGCATACTCTGCTGGCCACCGCCGATCAAGACCCCGCGCAAAGGCGAGATGTCGAGGAAATCGCGCCCCCAGCCCAGCGTGATATGGCTGGTATCGGGGAAGATGCCATTGGTGGGATCGGCATCGATCCAGCTCCCCTGCGTGCCATCGACGCCGGGGCAATACACCGACACCCAGGCGTGCGAGGCATCGGCCCCGATCAGACGTTCCTGTCCCGGTGGCGGTTCGGTCAGCAGATAGCCACTGACGTAGCGCGCCGCCAGACCAATGGAGCGCAGGCAAGACAGCATCAGGTGCGCAAAGTCCTGGCACACGCCACGGCGGTTGACGAACACCTCGGTCACCGGCGTGGAGACCGTGGTCGCCGCAGGATCAAACGTGAATTCCTCATGGATGCGCAACATCAACTCGCGCACCCCTTCCACCACCGACATGCCGGGCCCGAAGCACTCGGCCGCGTAACGGATGAATTCGCGCTTGATGCGCACGTGCGAGGATTCGAACAGGAAGTTGGAGGCTTCCAGCATTCCCGGCGCCATCAGTTGGCCGCCGTGATAGGCCATCAGCGTGACCGCCTCATCCCAGCGCATGACTTCCTGCGGCTGACCGCGCGGGGTGAGCGCGACCCAGGAGTCGGCCTGCACATCCAGGCTGGTGTGGTCGGTATCCAGCGAAAAGGTCTTGATGACGTTGCCGAAATTGTCTTCGTAGCTGCGCACCAGGTGCGGCGCGGGCAGCACATCCACGGTGTGCGACAGGCAGTGCTGCCAGGGCAGCTCGCGTGGCGTCAGGTGCAATACCTGATGCGACAGCCGCACCGGCAGCGAATACTGGTAGGTGGTCTGGTGGTGGATGCGATAGACGTGGCGCTCGCTCATTTCGGGCATCGGGCTCATCTCACACCCCCTGGCTGACCGGTGCGGTCAGCGGCGTGAAGTAGTGGCGCGACAGGTCGTCGGAAAGCATATAGCCACCGCTGACCGCATCGCGCATCAATTGCGTCAGGCGGGCATTGGCCTGTTCCACGTTGGGATGATCGTGGGCGAACTCGTTGAGGTTCATCGCCTCCAGCTGGCTCGACAGGTGAGTAGGAATGCTCATGCTGAGCAAACCCAGTTGCTGCGCGATCTCGTTGATGTACTGCTGCAACATGCGGAACTGATAGGCCATGCCATGCGGATTGCTCACATCGAACACCAGCAGGTGCAATACCGGCAGCCACTCCGGCGTGCGCCGGTAGCGCACGCGATAGGTGACGATGCTGCTGGCCGCCTCCAGCAGCCAGGACAGCGCGGCCGTCTGGCGCTGCGGCGGCAGACGCAAGAAGTTGTCCAACAGCGTGGCCATATTGGCCATGCGCTCGATATGACGTCCCACCATCAGGAATTGCCAGCCAGCGTCGCGCGTCATGTCGTCCAGCGCATGACCGGCCAAGCCCGAGCAGGCATCGATCACATTGCCTAGCACCTGTTGCGCGGCTGCCGGCGTGTTGATGCGTTCCTGCACCATGGCCGGCATCTTGGTCAGGGCGTGCCAGTTGTCCAGCGACAGGTGTTCGCGCACCTGGTAGGCGGCATTGGCGAGCTGGCGCAATTGCGTGGCGACGCTCACCGGCGCCGAGGGATCGACCACCGCCGCCTGCAAGCTCTGCTGCAAGCCGGTGATGGTGGGCCGCGGTTCGGACTTGGGCATCTGCACCCCCAACTGGCTACATATCCACGACACGCTGCCCAACATGCCGCGACTCTCGCTCTGGCCATCCATGGTGTATTGCAAGGTGGTGCGCAGCAAGCGGGAAAGATTCTTCACCCGCTCCGAATAACGTCCCATCCAGAACAGATTCTCGCCCGAGTGGGAAGAGACATCGACGGTGCCCTTGATGAGGGTGACGTTTCTTTCATTTTGCCCCTCCTCAGCACCAACCCAGTCGGGGCGCTCTTCTTCGCGCAGCACCCAGACATCCTTGCTGGTGCCGCCCTGCTGCATCGAGACCACGTCGCGCCGCTGACGTGGCGCCACGCGTGTGAGTCCGCCCGGCATGACCTGGTAACCGCCTTCGCCATCGGCCACCGCAAACACGCGCAGGCTGATAGTGCGGTTCATCAAGCGATAGTCGCCACTGCGCGACATCACCGGCGCCTGCGACAGGCGCACCCATTCCTGGGCGGCATAGGCGTGCGGTTGCAATTGCAGGCTTTCGATCAGGCGCCGGCGCGCCGCACCGGTGAGCGTATGACCGAATACCGGCTGCATCCGCATCGAAGAAAACGCCGGCACGATCACCAGTTCATCGATGTGCGCCAGGGTATAGTCGAGCGCCGGTTTTTCCCCACACCACCAGGAGGCTACCGAAGGCAACAGCAGTGACTCGCCATACAGCCGTTCATTGATGGCCGGCAGGAAGCCATGCAGCGCCGTCGATTCCAGCACGCCGCTGCCCAGCGAATTGGCGATGACCACATTGCCCAGACGCGCGGCCTGGGTCAGACCCGGCACGCCCAGCGCTGAATCGGCGCGCAACTCCAGCGGATCGCAATAGTCGTCGTCCATGCGGCGCAGAATAGCGTGGACCCGACGCAGACCATTCAAGGTCTTCAGGAACACCTGGTCGCTGCGCACCGTCAGGTCCACCCCTTCCACCAGCGGGAAGCCCAGCGTATGGGCCAGGAAGGCGTGTTCGGAATAGGTTTCGTTATAGGGGCCGGGCGTGAGCAGCACGATCAGCGGCACCTCGCCCTGGGCCGGCGCCAGGCGCGTCAACATCGCGCGCAGGGTATGGAAGTAGCGGTGCGGTGACTCCACGTGCATGTCGCGCAAGGCCTCGGGCATGGCGCGCGCCATGATCTGGCGATTTTGCAGCGCATAGCCGGTGCCGGACGGACCTTGCGTGCGGTCCGACACCACCCACCAGGTGCCATCGGCCGAACGCGCCAGGTCGATCGCATAGGCGTGCAGGTGTACCCCACCCGGTGGCTGCCAGCCATGACAGGGCATCAGGTAACCATGCTGGCCGAACACCAGCGCAGGCGGCAGCAGGCCTTCGGCGATCAGGCTCTGGGGCCCGTAGATATCGGCCAGGAGGCCATTCATCAAGCGCGCACGCTGGGCCACGGCGCGCTCCAGGAAATCCCATTCCTCCGAGGACACCAGATGCGGCAACAGATCCAGTTCCCACGGCCGGTTGGCGCCCTTGGGGTCGGCATAGACGTTGTAGGTCACGCCATCCGAAGCGATGGCATCGCGCACCTCGGTGGCGCGCCGGCGCAACATCTCCGGCGAGAGGTTTTCAAGCTGGTCAATCAGCGTTCGCCAGTGCGGGCGCAGGCGGCCGTCGGCCGCCAGCATTTCGTCGTAACGATCGCTGGCTACCGGATAGCTTTCCAGTAGACGCTGGGACATAAGTGTTTGGCGACCGGGCTGCGCGTGCGCAGGGGACGTTTCCCATGCGGCGCGACACGCAAGCGGCTGCGTGTCGCGCCGGGAACGGCGCCCGGCTCAGTTTTAGAAGTAGCGTAAGTCTAACGTAAAAGGAAACTCGATAGACGCACGCGCCGGGCTGACCTGCAATTTTCCCGGGGTATGGTTCATGCGGAAATAACGCGCCAGGCGACGGCTCTCGGCCTCGAAGGCATTGACCGGGAAGGTTTCGTAGTTGCGACCGCCCGGATGCACCACGTGATACTGGCAACCACCGAGGCTACGGCCATTCCAGGTATCGACCAGGTCGAAGGTCAGCGGTGAATCCACCGGGATGGTGGGGTGCAGCGCCGACGGCGGTTGCCAGGCCCGGTAACGCACGCCCGAGACGAACTGGCCGACCGTGCCGGTAGCTTGCAGCGGCACCGAAACACCATTGCAGGTCAGCACGTAGCGGTCCGAGGCCATGCCGGTGATCTTGACCTGCAGCCGCTCCAGCGAGGAATCCACGTAGCGCGCGGTACCGCCACCGGTGCTTTCTTCACCCAGCACGTGCCAGGGTTCGAGCGCCGTGCGCAATTCGATCTGCATCCCCTTGACCGCGTAGTCGCCGATCTTGGGGCAGCGGAATTCCATGTGCGGCGCGAACCACTCGGCGCGCATGGGATAGCCGGCCTCGTTCATGTCGGCCATCACATCGGCGAAGTCCTGCTCGATGAAATGCGGCAGCAGGAAGCGGTCATGCAGCTCCGTGCCCCAGCGCACCAGGCGCGCCGGCTTGTAGGGCTCTTTCCAGAAACGCGCCACCAAACCGCGCAACAGCAGTTGCTGGGTCAGGCTCATGCGCGCGTGCGGCGGCATCTCGAAGGCGCGCAGTTCCAGCAGACCGAGACGACCGGTGGCGCTGTCGGGCGAATACATCTTGTCGATGCAGAACTCGGCGCGGTGGGTGTTGCCGGTCACGTCGATCAAGAGGTTGCGCAACAGGCGATCCACCAGCCAGGGCGGGCAATCGCCACGGGCCACCTGCTTGTCCATTTCGGTGAAGGCCAGTTCGATTTCCACCGTCGAATCATTGCGCGCTTCATCGATGCGCGGCGCCTGCGAGGTCGGGCCGATGAACATGCCCGAGAACAGGTAGGACAGCGAAGGGTGATTGTGCCAGTAGGAGATCAGACTACGCAGCAGATCGGGGCGGCGCAGGAAAGGTGAATCATTGGTCGTGATGCCGCCCAGGACCATGTGATTACCGCCCCCGGTGCCGGAGTGGTGACCATCGAGCATGAACTTTTCTGTGGTCAGGCGCGAGGCGCGCGCGGCGTCGTACAGGTGGGTGGTCTGCTCGACCAGTTCGCTCCAGTTGTTGGCCGGCTGGATGTTGACCTCGATCACGCCAGGGTCGGGCGTGACGCTGAACTTGCGCAGGCGCGGATCGTGCGGCGGCTCGTAGCCTTCCAGCAGCACCGGCTGCTTCAGTTCCTCAGCCACCGATTCGATGGCGGCCACCAGTTCCAGATAATGTTCCAGTTGCGACAGCGGCGGCATGAACAGGTAGAACACGCCATTGCGCACCTCGGCGCACAGCGCGGTGCGGGTGATCCAGTTGGCCGATTCGAAGGCGGCCGGTGCAGTGTTGGCTGCGCTGGCCACACTGGCCACACTGGCGGCCTCGCCCTTGCCCTTGCCGGCGCCAGCGATGGCCGCAGCCATGCTGGCCGAGGCGTCCTGGCGTCGCGCCGGTTCCTGCGGACTGCCCAACTGGCGACGGATCTCGGCGCTGCTGGGCAACGGCCGGAACGCCTGGGTCGGATCGGCCGGATAGCTGGCCGGGTACTCGCCCTCTTTGACCCACGGCAGCGAATCCAGCGGCAGGCGATAGCCCAGCGGCGAGTCGCCCGGATACAGATAGCAGCGCTCGCTGCGCAGGAACCAGGCCCCACTCTGCCAGCCACGCCCATCATCGCGGCGTGCCAGCGGCAGCACGTGACCGACCGCGCTTTGCAGGCCCTGGGTGAAGACGCGCATGAGGCGTTCGCGTTCCTGTTTGTCGTCCACCCGCGAATCGAAGGGATCGACATTGCCCGGCAAGCGGCGCTCGCGCCACATGTAGTAGAACACATCTTCATAGGCCGGGAAGACGTTCTTGCCATCGACCTGCAGGCGCTGTGCCACGCGATGCAGGAAATGGCTGGTGACGATCTTGTCCGCCACATTGGGCTTGGTTTCGTCACCGATCAAGGCCGGGTTCAGCCAGATCGGTTCGCCATCGCGACGCCAGTAGCAATTGAGCGCCCAGCGCGGCAACTGCTCGCCCGGATACCACTTGCCCTGACCGAAGTGCGGCAGGCCCTGGGCCGCGTACTTGTTGCGCATACGGTGATAGAGCGCAGCGGCCAGGGGCTTCTTGGTCGGGCCCATGGCGGCGGTATTCCATTCCGGTTCATCGGGATGGTCCAGCGAGACGAAGGTGGGCTCGCCGCCCATGGTCAGGCGCACGTCATTGGCGGCCAGGTCGGCATCGATGGCATGACCCAGTTGTTCGATCTCGGCCCATTGTTCTTCGGTATAGGGCTTGGTCACGCGCGGCGCTTCCCAGATGCGCTTGACCGACATCAGGTGTTCGAACTCCACCTCGCAAGGATCGACCAGGCCACTGACCGGCGCAGCCGAGGCGGGCTCGGGGGTGCAGGACAGTGGAATATGACCTTCACCGGCAAACAGGCCCGACGTCGGGTCCAGCCCGACCCAGCCAGCACCGGGCAGGTAAACCTCGCACCAGGCGTGCAGGTCGGTAAAGTCGGCCTCGGGACCGGAAGGACCGTCGAGCGACTTCTGGTCGGCCGTCAACTGGATCAGATAGCCGGAAACGAAACGCGCCGCCAGGCCCAGGTGACGCAGCAACTGCACCAGCAACCAGGACGAATCGCGGCAGGAACCGGACTTCAGTTCCAGGGTTTCTTCCGGTGTCTGCACACCCGGTTCCATGCGGATGGTATAGCCGATGTGCTCAGCCAGCTTCTGGTTCAACGCCACCAGGAAGTTGGCGCTGCCGACCTTCTCGCGCGGGATGCTGTCGAGGAATTCCTTGAACAAGGGCGACAAGGGCAGCTTCTGCCGATAGGGCATCAGTTCGTTCTGCAAGTCCTCGGCGTACTCGAAGGGGAATTGCTCGGCATACGGTTCGAGGAAGAAATCGAAGGGATTGATGACCGACATCTCGGCCACCAGGTCCACCTCGATCTTGAACTCGGTGGTCTTTTCCGGGAACACCAGGCGCGCCAGGTAGTTCGATTCCGGGTCTTGCTGCCAGTTGATGAAATGCGGCTGGGGCGATACCCGCAGCGAATAGCTCAGGATACGGGTACGACTATGCGGGGCGGGACGCAAGCGGATGACTTGCGGCCCCAGGTGATGGCACGGTCGTAGGTGTAAGAAGTGACATGGTTCAGGGCCACGTGGATCGACATGGAATTCCTTTACGAAAAGCAAATGATCAAGCGCGGGGCTTGGTTGTTGGCGACATGCAGACAGCAATGTCATGCATACCTTGTTTTTTCTACGCCTTATTACCTTCCTGGTGAAAACTTAATCTTGCGATCCGGAAAACTAAGTTTTCTTCCATCATAAACACACTGCCAATGGCATCACCGATGATGCATATTAATGAAATCCCGCAGGCGCGGATAGATTTCATTTTCCCAGCGCCGCCCGTTGAAGACGCCGTAATGCCCCACTGCCGTCTGAACATGGTGCATCCGCATGTAGGGCCGGATGTTGCTGCACATTTCCTGTGCGGCCACGGTCTGGCCGACGGCGCAGATGTCATCCTTCTCGCCTTCGATGGTAAAGAGCGCGGTGCGGCGGATGGCGCGCGGGTTCACCAGGTGCGGCCCATAGCTCAGCTTGCCCAGCGGCAGCGCATGTTCCTGGAACACCAGGCGCACCGTTTCCAGGTAGAACTCGGCCGGCAGGTCGGACATGGCGAAATACTCTTCGTAGAAATCCTTGATCTGCGCCGCCTGCGCCTCCTCTCCCTCGACCAGGTGATGGTAGAGCTTGCGGAAGGCCTCGATGTGGCGGTTCAGGTTCATGTTCATGAAGGCGCTCAACTGCACGAAGCCCGGATAGACGCGCCGCCCGCCCCCGACATGACGGGCCGGCACGGTGCTGATCATGTTCTTCTCGAACCAGGCCATGGGCTTGCTCTTGGCCAGGGCATTGACGGCGGTCGGATTGACCCGGGTATCGAGCGGCCCGGCCATGAGCGTCATGGTACGCGGCTGTGCCGGATGATCGGCCTCGGCCATCACGGCAGCGGCGGTCAGGGCGGCCACCGTAGGCTGGCATACCGCCAGCAGATGCGTACCCGGCCCCAGCACATCGAGAAAATCGATGACGTGGGAAACGTATTCATCCAGACCGAAGCGACCATGCTCTATGGCAATGTCACGCGCATTGCGCCAGTCGGTGATGTAGACGTCATGGTCGCGCAGGAGCGTCTTGACGGTGCCGCGCAAGAGCGTGGCGAAGTGGCCCGACATGGGCGCCACCACCAAGACCTTGGGTTGGTTGACGGCATTTTCCTTGCGGAAATGCAGCAGGCCACAGAAAGGCGTGCCGCTGATCTCCTCTTCATGCACCGTAATTGTGCGCTCGCCATCGACCATCTCGCCTAGCCCGAAGGGTGGCCGCACATGGGTCAGTTGGGTGCGGGCAAACACCTCGCAGGCCGAGGCCATCTTGCGCAGGTAGGGATTGACCGGCACGCCGGGCCAGGTGGTTCCCAGCAGGGGCGCCATCAGGCGGGCACAGGCCCGCAGCGGATCGGTGGCGTCGGCGTAGTTCTGATAGAGCTGATAGGTATTGATCATGAAAAGGCCGCCCTCGGGAGTGTCTCTTTATTGGGTTCCTAGACTGCCGCTCGCCTGCTCATCGATGCAATTGTCATGCCACTGATGGGTTGGCGCGCCCTGCTCTGGTTCTCGCGAGCTGGCACAAGCTTTGCAAGTAAAACGCTGACATGCCGGTTCAGCGGCCTGTCCCTGCCCTGATGCGCAGACAGGGTGGAGCAAGATGATGAAATGATGAACAAGACACCGCCGCTCACGCGGTAGCGTGCCCAAAGTCAACCTGCACAAAACAGATAAAGGACTGACATGCCTAAGACGACTTTGCGCATCACCAGCAAGAACTACTCCTCGTGGTCCCTGCGCGGCTGGCTCATGGCCAAGTTCGCCGGACTCTCCTTCGAAGAAGACATCGTGCCGCCGGACGACCCGTCGGCACGGGCAGAGATCCTGCTGCTGTCTTCCTCCATCCTGGTACCGAGCCTGCACCATGGCAACGTACTGGTATGGGATACGCTGGCCATTGCCGAATATCTCAATGAAATCCGCCCCGGCGCCAAGCTGCTGCCGGCCGACCTGGCCGCCCGTGCGCATTGCCGCTCGGTGTGCGGCGAAATGCATTCGGGCTTCTCCGCCCTGCGCGCGGCGCTGCCGATGAATCTCAAGGGTCACTTCCCCAACTTCAAGGTGTGGTCGCGCGCCGAAGCCGACATCGTGCGCATCACCACCATCTGGAAGGAATGCCTGGCCAAGTATGGCGGGCCCTTCCTGTTCGGCGAACAGCGCACCATGGCCGATGCCATGTATGCCCCGGTGGTGACGCGCTTCATGACCTATGACGTCAAGCTGGACCCCATCTGCACCGCCTATGCCAAGCGCATCATGGCCATGCCGGAGATGCAGCAGTGGATCATGGCGGCGAAGAAGGAACCGGAGGATATCGACGAACTGGACGGGAATTCTAGGGCGCAGCCACGCTACGCAGGAAAA
>NZ_BADI01000232.1:0-13872 GCF_000333555.1 Herbaspirillum sp. B65
ACATGCGGGTGTGGAACTGACCGGTCTTGCCGGTGATACCTTGGGTGATGACCTTGGTGTCTTTGTTGATGAGGATCGACATTTCTCTTCCTTGACTGTGATGCCTGCGCCGCCGGCGGCGCCTGGGACTGCAATCGCTTGCAGCCGGCGGCTCATGCCGCGCAGGCTTGCGTATTGGGTTGACTTACTTGGCGGCTGCCACGACCTTCTGGGCGGCTTCTTCCATGGAATCGGCCGAGATGATCGGCAGACCGGAATCGGCCAACAGCTTCTTGCCCAGGTCTTCGTTGGTGCCCTTCATACGGACCACCAGGGGCACCTTCAGGGAAACCGCCTTGGAAGCCGCGATCACGCCTTCGGCGATCACGTCACAGCGCATGATGCCGCCGAAGATGTTGACCAGGATGGCCTTCAGTTCGGGGTTCTTCAGCATGATCTTGAAGGCTTCGGTGACCTTCTCGGTGGTGGCACCGCCGCCCACGTCCAGGAAGTTGGCCGGCTCGCCGCCGAACAGCTTGATGGTGTCCATGGTGGCCATGGCCAGGCCGGCGCCGTTGACCAGGCAGCCGATGTTGCCGTCCAGGGAGATGTAGGCCAGGTCGAACTTGGAAGCTTCGACTTCAGCCGGATCTTCTTCGTCCAGGTCGCGGTAGGCGACGATTTCCGGGTGACGGAACAGGGCGTTGGAGTCGAAGTTGAACTTGGCGTCCAGGGCGATGACCTTGCCGTCGCCGGTCAGGATCAGGGGGTTGATTTCAGCCAAGGAAGCGTCGGTTTCCCAGTAAGCCTTGTACAGGCCTTGCAGGTTCTGGCGGGCAGCCGGGATCGATTCGGCAGGCACGCCGATCTTGGCGGCCACGTCGTCGGCTTGGGCGTCGGTCAGACCCGCGACCGGATCGATGATGACGTTGTGGATCTTTTCCGGGTGGCTGTGGGCCACTTCTTCGATGTCCATGCCGCCTTCGCTGGAGGCCATCAGCACGACCTTTTGCGAGACGCGGTCGGTCACCAGGGAAACGTACAGTTCCTTCTTGATGTCGGCGCCTTCTTCGATCAGCAGGCGGCGCACCTTCTGGCCTTCAGGACCGGTCTGGTGGGTCACCAGTTGCATACCCATGATCTGGTTGGCGTACTCCTTGACCTGTTCGATGGACTTGGCCACCTTCACGCCACCGCCCTTGCCACGACCACCAGCATGGATCTGGGCCTTGACGACCCACACCGGGCCGCCGAGTTTCTGGGCAGCCGCTTCGACTTCGTCGACCGACATGCAAGGAATGCCGCGCGGCACGGTTACGCCGAACTGGCGCAGGATTTCTTTACCCTGATACTCATGGATTTTCATGGGAGCTTCCCTTTAGACACTGAATGAATAAGACTTGCCGGATTGAAATTCGGTAGCCGGCGTCATGCCGGCCGTCGAGAAAGCAGACTGCAACCCGCAGGCGGGTATCGCATCCGTTGCCGGATGGAAGCGGGCGCAGGCGTGAGCTGCGCGGGTTGCGAGTGAATTCGTAGAATTGGGCATGTTCATGCCGTCTGCTTTAGTTGGTCTGATATTCGAAACGCGCCGGCTTGCACCGAAGCGTCCGCATTATCCATTCCTGCTCCTGACGTGGGCCTTGCACCGTTGCGCCGTTTTAACGAACCGGCAACACGCGGTATCTCCTCAGGCTTGCGCGCCGCAGCAAAAACTTCCGAATTCTAGCACAGGCAGGCTCGCCTGTTCGCCGGTAGCGCTAACAGGCAATGCAAAGAGCCGAGATTACCGCAAGATGGGACTGAAAGAAGTGACATACCCATCCACCGGGAAATGAATGGATGACGCGCCGCGCCTGGGGCTGATTCAACAGCTTGATGTCAGGAGGCGTCTTCGTCTTCTGCCCAGGCCGTCTGGAAGGCTTGGCGGATGCTGCGATGGGAAAAACCGCGTTGCTGCAGGAAGCGCATCTGCTTGGCCCGCGTCTCGGCATCAGCCGGGGGGACGCTGAACTTGCGGCGCAGCACCTGGGCGGCACGCTCGCCTTCGCCTGCGGCCAGGTCGGCCTTGAGGTCGGCAATGGCTTCACCTTCGATGCCATGACCGTGAAGTTCGGAGAAGATGCGCTGGTTACCGTAGCGCGCCGAACGGCGATGGACCAGCGACTCGGAAAAGCGTTCTTCGGAAAGGAAACGGGATTGTTCGAGCCACTGCAGCAGTGCCTCGATGTCGTCACCCTCTTGCGCGTAAGGGGCAAGCTTACGCGCAAGTTCCAGGCGACTATGCTCACGTGAAGAGAGATATTTGAGCGCCCGTGCTTTCAGGCTGATCGGCGGTCTTGGCATGACGTTCGACTACACGGACGATGGAACGGAAGAAACGGGTGCAACGAAAGAAGCAGGTGACACCATGGAAGTGAAACAATGAAGCGATGAAGCGATGGAGCGATGGAGCAATGATGCCGTGTTGCTATACAGCGGTGCCGCATGTTTGCCCTCCCGCTCATGCCACCGGAGCGGCGCGGCACAGGCGGGAGGGACAGGCCCCACCCTGACATCAAGGGCTCAGGCAAACCCTGGTGTCACGGTAGCGCCTGGATGAGGATCAGGAAGCCTGCGCTTCTGCTTCGCCGCCCGCGGCCAGTTCCGGCACGCCCAGGGCGACGCGGACCTTGTTTTCGATCTCGCGGGCCAGTTCCGGGTGTTCCTTCAGGTAGTTGCGGGCATTGTCCTTGCCCTGGCCGATGCGTTCGCCGTTGTAGCTGTACCAGGCACCGGATTTCTCGACTACCTTGTGCTCGGAACCCAGGTCCAGGATCTCGCCTTCGCGGGACGTGCCTTCGCCATACAGGATGTCGAAGTGGGCTTCGCGGAACGGCGGCGCAACCTTGTTCTTGACGACCTTGACCTTGGTTTCGCTGCCGATGACTTCATCACCCGACTTGATCGAACCGGTGCGGCGGATGTCCAGGCGCACGGAGGCGTAGAACTTCAGCGCGTTACCACCGGTGGTGGTTTCCGGGTTGCCGAACATGACACCGATCTTCATACGGATCTGGTTGATGAAGATGACGGTGGTGTTGGTGCGGTTGATGCTGCCGGTAAGCTTGCGCAGCGCCTGCGACATCAGGCGGGCTTGCAGGCCGGGCAGGGAGTCGCCCATGTCGCCTTCGATTTCGGCCTTGGGTGTCAGCGCGGCTACCGAGTCGACCACGATCAGGTCCACTGCACCCGAGCGCACCAGGGCGTCGCAGATTTCCAAGGCCTGTTCGCCGGTGTCAGGCTGCGAGATCAGCAGGTCGTTCAGGTTCACGCCCAGCTTTTGCGCGTAGGTGACATCCAATGCGTGCTCGGCGTCGATGAAGGCGCAGGTGCCGCCCAGCTTTTGCATCTCGGCAATCGATTGCAGGGTCAGGGTGGTCTTGCCGGAGGATTCCGGGCCGTAGATCTCGATGACGCGGCCGCGCGGCAGGCCGCCGATGCCCAGGGCGATGTCCAAGCCCAGCGAGCCGGTGGAGACCGCCTGGATTTCCTCGGCGATGACGCCGTCTTCCATGCGCATCACCGAGCCCTTGCCAAACTGCTTTTCAATCTGTGCCAACGCGGCGGCCAGCGCCTTGCTCTTTTCAGAGTTGTTCGCAGCTTTTTTGTCGTCCATAAATCTCTCTCGGCAAAATGTCGTGAAGAAGGGGTGTCAGGGGAGGTATTGCAGATATTGCCCGGGGGGCAGTGGATGACCGCCCCCGATAGAGCGATACTGTATAAAAAAACAGTGCTCCATGCAAGCGTTTTTGTCGGCCCCGGTTCATCCGTGGGCGAAAACCACAATTATACGAGAGCGGGGGCGCCCAAAAACTTCATAAATCGTAGAGTAATGATGCATGGAAGGAAAAAAAGCGGCACACTCGCGAGTTGGTAGGAATAATTCGTCAGCTCTGCGTCAATGAGCGTCCAATGTACGTCATCTCACGACATATTGCATTGCGGCAATTTTCCATGCTCCACGCCTTCCGCAATCCCGAACAGACAGATAGATCGTTTGATAGACCGTTCTCATGAGTTTAGTGCCCTTTAGCCACATCAGCGCCCTCCGCTGCCTGGTCATCGACGACATGCCGACGATGCGGCAGAACATCCGTATGCACCTTGGCCAGCTCGGCGTCACCAAGGTCGACCAGGCGGCCACGCCCGATGAAGCTATCCGCTTCGTGCAATCCAGCACGTATGACCTGATCATCTGCGACTACAACCTCAACAAGGAAAGCAACGGCCAGCAACTGCTGGAGTTCTTCCGCACCCAGAACATGCTCTCGCCGACCTGCATGTTCATCATGGTCACCGCCGAGAGCGGCTACAACCTGGTGGCCAGCGCTGCCGAGTTCCAGCCCGATGCCTACATGTTGAAGCCGCTGACGGCCAGCCGCATCGCCGAGCGCGTGGACCGCCTGCTGGAAAAGCAGCACGCCATGCTGCCGGTGACCGAGAAGATGAAGCGCAAGGACATGGCCGGTGCCATCATCGAATGCGACAACGTCCTCAAGGCCGCGCCCAAGTGGATCGTGGAAATCATGAAGACCAAGGGCACGCTGTTGATCGAGCAGCGTCGCATCGATGAAGCGCGCGAGGTCTACAAGCAGGCCCTGGCCATGCGCGACGACCTGGTCTGGGCCAAGATCGGCCTGGCCCGCTGCAACATCGTGGCCGGTCAGATGGATGATGCGCGCACCATCGTGCAGGACGTGCTGGCGCAGAACAAGCAGTTCATCGCCGCCTACGACCTGCTGGCGCAGATCGATGAAGCCCAGGGCAACCAGGAAGGTGCGCTGGAGGCGCTGACCAAGTCGTCCGAGATCATTCCCTCGGCCCGCCGCAGCCGCCTGGTGGGCGACGTGGCCTACCGCAGCGGCCACCTGGACCAGGCGCGCGAAGCCTACGACAAGGTCTTGAAGCACACCAAGGGCTCGCTCACCGCGCAACCCACCGACCTGCTCTCGCTGGCCCAGGTCCACATCGACAGCGGCGACCCCGATGCCGCGCTGCGCCTGCTGGAAAGTGCACCGCGCCGCTACGAGGAATCCAACATCTTCGTCTCGGCGCAAGCCGCCGTACAAGCCCAGGCCTATGTGCAACTGGGTGACACCATCTCGGCCCAGCAAGCCTTCGAGACCGCGCGCCAGGCCGCTGCCAAGGAAAGCTCCGACACCACTGCACTGGCCCTGGCCAAGGCTGCCTTCTCGATGGGCAAGGATGAGGAAGGCGCGCAACTGATCGCCGAAGCCATCAAATCCGACCACGAAAACAAGACCCTGCAGATGCTGGCACGCAAGGTGCTTGCCGATACTGGCCGGGCCAACCTGGCCGAGGAATTGATCGACGGTGCCGTCAAGCAATGCATGAGCATCATCGCCGAAGCCAATGCCTTGATGCGCAGCGCCAAGCCCGACGAATCGCTGGCCAAGCTGGAAGAAGCGCTGGCCAGTATGCCCGAGAACACCGGCGTGCTGCTGGCCTCGGCCCAGCTGCATCTGCTGTGGATGAGCCAGCGCGGCTGGAACGAAGAATACGTCAAGCGCGTGCGCCGCTACCTGGCCACCCTGGACCGCCTGATTCCCGGCAACGATAGAGTCGCCAAGATGCATAAATTCCTGCGTGACACCCTGAGCAAAGTAGCCCCGAAGAGCTGACCATGGATCCCAAGCTTGCCGCGATCATCATTCACGACATCAAAAACTCCCTGGGCGTGCTGGAGGGGGAATTGCGCCGCCTGTCCGACGACGTGCCGCGCGCCCAGCAAGCCCACGTCACCTGCCTGGCCCTGCAGGAAAAGCTGATCGCCTTCCTGACCCTGTACAAAGCCGACTCCCAGGGCCTGCGCGCCCAGGTCGAGGCGGTCTCGCCGCTGGACTTCCTGGACGCACTGGTGCGCGAGCAGTCGGTGAGCCGCAGCAGCGACATTGCACTCACGGTGGACGAAACCGAGATGCCGGTGATCGGCTTCTTCGACGAACACCTGGTGGCGCTGGCGCTGGAAGCCGCATTGCAGAACGCCAGCCGTTTCGCCCGCACGCAGATCGCCGTGGGTTGCCGCAAGCATCCCGAAGGCGGCGTGATCTTCACCGTGCGCGACGATGGCCCCGGCATCGGCACCCAGGAAAAGAAGCCCTCCACCGGCCTGGGCATGGACCTGTGCAATGCGATTGCCACCGCCCACAACAAGGAAACGCAGCATGGCGAAGCACGCCTGTCCAACCATCCCGAGGGTGGTGCGCTGTTCGAGCTGTGCCTGCCTTGATCTGAGCCGATGCGAGAGGGCCGCAGCCTGCGCTGCGGTACGCTTCCTGTGCAAGACTACAGGTCGCCAGGAATACTCCAGCGCACGAGCACTCATCTAGATGAGCACATGAGCATCGGCACGGCGAGCCTGGCGCCCCTCCTCTTCCCCGCCAGCATCCCCTCACATGCGCAAAGCGCATAACCAAGCGTGAAAATAGTCGTTCTGCCGTCTGCCCTTCGTCCTTAGAGTGATGGTCTGTCCGGCCTGTGCCGCCCGTGCTGCGGCACCTGGCGCCGGCCTCTCCATCACACAGGGAACGCCTCCATGCAACGCAGACACTTCCTCCGCCTGGCGCGGGCGCGCTCGGCGCCCCCCTGCTGGGCAGCACGCCACTGATCGCAGGCGCCGCCCAAACGCCCAAGGCCTTGCGCCTGGACTATGCGTATTACTCGCCCGCCCAGCCTGGTACTGCCCAAGTTCGGCTGGCTGGAGGAGATTTCAAGCCGCAAGGTACCGAGGTCAAGTGGGTACTGAGCCAGGGCAGCACCCGCGCCCTCGAAAATTCAACAGCGACAGCATCGACTTCGGCAGCACTGCTGGACTGGCGGCCTTGCTGGCGCGCGCCAATGCAAATCCGGTCAAGGCGGTATATATCTATTCACGCCCGGAATGGACGGCGCTGGCGGTGGGCAAGGATTCGCCGGTGCGCTCCATCAGCGAGTTGAAGGGCAAGAAGATCGCCGCCACCAAGGGCACCGATCCCTACCTGTTCCTGCTGCGCGCCTTGCATGAAAACGGCCTCAAGAAGAGCGACGTCGAGATCGTCCACCTGCAGCACGCCGATGGCCGCGCCGCCTTGGAACAAGGGCGCGTGGCCGCCTGGGCCGGGCTCGATCCGCACCTGGCGGCCAGCGAACTGGAGGCCGGTTCGCGCCTGATCTACCGCAACGTCAATTTCAATACCTACGGTTTTCTCAACGTCAGCGACAGCTTCGCCGCGCGCTACCCGGACCAGGTCAAGCGCGTCCTGGCCGCCTACGAACGGGCGCGCCACTGGATCATCGCTCATCCCGATGAGACCGTGGCACTGCTCTCGGAAGAGTCCAGGCTGTCGGCGCCGGTGGCCCGACTGCAACTCAAGCGCAACGACTTCTCGCACCCGCAGATTGGCCGCGAACACATCGAAGCCCTGCGTGCCGCCGCCCCTATCCTGCTGGAAGAAGACCTGGTCAAGAGCAGCACCGATCTGCCGCGCACCATCAATGCGCTGATCGATCCTTCCTATGCGCAGGACGTGGTGAAGGCCTGAGCTCATGCGCGCACCGGTCACCCTGAACGGCACGAGCACGGATGAGGCAATCCGCTCACGGCCCCTCCCCCGCCGTCGCCGCGGCTGGCCGCATGACGATGGCTATCGGCCCGGCCGTTTCACCGGCTGGATCGTACCGCTGGCCTTCCTGTTGCTGGTGGAAGCCGGTGCCCGGCTGGAGCTGATTCCCTCGCGCCTGTTGCCACCGCCCAGCGAACTGGCGCACACCCTGTGGTCGCTGGCGGCCCGTGGCGAGTTGCTGCCGCACATCGTCGCCAGTGTCACGCGCGTGGCAGCCGGCTTTGCCATCGGCAGCGTGCTGGCAGTGGCACTGGGCCTGCTGGTGGGCATCAGCCGTCGCGCCGAAGCGCTGCTGGAGCCGAGCTTCCAGGCCCTGCGCGCCATCCCCAGCCTGGCCTGGATTCCCTTGCTGCTGCTCTGGCTGGGCATCGATGAGACACCCAAGGTGGTGCTCATCGCCATCGGCGCCTTCTTTCCGGTCTACCTGAACCTGGTGGCCGGCATCCGCGACATCGACCACAAGCTCATCGAAGTGGGCAGCAGTTCGGGGCTGGACACGACCGAACTGATCCGTCACATCCTGCTGCCGGCCTCGCTGCCTTATCTCTTTGCCGGTCTGCGCGGCGGACTCAGCCTGGCCTGGATGTTCCTGGTGGCCGCTGAACTGATTGCCGCCACCCGCGGCGTCGGCTACCTGCTCTCGGACGGCCGCGAAAGCAGCCGGCCCGACCTGGTGCTGGCGGCCATCCTGATCCTGGCCTTGCTGGGCAAGTTCAGCGATGGGCTACTGCGCGCCGTCGAGCAAAAGAGCCTGGGTTGGCGTGAAGCACGGCGGCAATCCAGCCAGAAGACTTCCTGATTCCTTAGCGAGCATCTGCCATGCCCAAGCACACCCCTGACCCCACCCGTCGTCGCCTGTTGCAAGCCGGGGCCGCCCTGAGCCTTGCCCCGCTGGCCAGCACCAGCGTGCTGGCGCAAGAGAACAAGGCCATCCGCATCGGTTACCAGAAATCCTCGACCCTGCTGACCATCCTCAAGGCCAATGGCACGCTGGAAAAGCTGCTCGCCCCCAGCGGCGCGAAGATCAGCTGGCATGAATTCGCCAGTGGCCTGCCCTTGCTGGAAGCACTCAACGTCGGTGGTGTTGACCTCAGCGCCGACGTCGCCGATACGGTGCCGGTCTTCGCCCAGGCCGCAGGCGCCAGGCTGGCCTACGTGGCACAGGAGTCTCCCTCGCCGGCGGCCCAGGCCATCGTGGTGCGCGCCGACTCGCCGCTGCGCACGACGTCCGATCTCAAGGGCAGGAAGATTGCGGTGACCAAGGCAGCGGGCGTGCACTACCTGCTGATCGCCACGCTCGAGAAGGCCGGACTGAAATGGAGCGACATCGATGTCGCCTATCTGTCGCCGGCCGATGGCCGTGCCGCTTTCGAGCGCGGCAGCGTGGATGCCTGGGTCACCTGGGATCCGTTCCTGGCCGGGGTGCAACGCCAGTCGCAGGTACGTATCCTGGCCGATGGTCGCGGCGTGGCTGATTACCAGCGCTACTACCTGGCCTCGGCCAGCTTTGCGCAGGCACGACCTGAAGTATTGCGCGTGGTGTTCGAGGAACTGCAGAAGACCGGCCAATGGGTCAAGCAGCAACCCAGGCAGGCAGCGGCATTCCTCGCCCCGCTGTGGGGATTGGATGCCGAGACCATCGAACTGGCCAACAGCCGCCGCAGCTATGCGGTGCGCGCGATCAGGCTGGAGGCACTCAGCGAGCAGCAACGCATTGCCGACGCCTTCCTGGCGGCCGGCCTGTTGCCCCGGAAGGTCAATACCAATGACGTGGCGATCTGGACGCCGCCAGGGGTGGCCTGATCATGGATGGACTGGATCAGGTGACGCTACTGTTGCTGCTCATCCTGGTGGTGGTGGCGATACTCTTCCCATTGACCGACAGGCGCACATCATCGTGCGAGCAGCGGGATCAAGGGCGGGACGACAGGCAAGACCATGCAAGCAAGCGCCGCTGATGCGGTGCTTTTTTTTCGCCTCGCAGCGGGAGAGTCAAGACATCGGAAAGACGGCGCCGCGGTGGCAGGCCAGAGGGTGGCTAGAGGCCCGTATGAAGGAAAAAGACAGGCGTGGAATGCGCATAAAAAAACCGCCGGCAAAAGCCGGCGGTAAAACGGATTGGCGACGCTCATCCACTAACCGCCGCCTTCCGCGCCAAACTGATACGTACTACATGAACTTTCTTACCGAACTCGTGCAGGCTTATGCCTGCACCGGATCGAGTTGCTGGATACCTGCCAGCACCCAGCCACCCTGGCCGGTCGCCGGCTTGGACAGGTTCCAGATCTCGGCGAACTGGGCCGGCGAGGCGCTCGGGTCTTCCTTGATGAAGCCGAAGAACTTCACGCTGGCAAGGTAATCATTGCCCACGGTTTCCACGCCCAGCACTTCCGCATCCAGCGAGACCACGTCGGTCTGGTTGGAGGCCGTGCCACGTTCCTGGATCTGCAGGCGCAGCTCGGCAAACATCTCGGGGGTGGTGAATTCGCGGATATCGTTGATGTCAGCCTTGTCCCATGCCGCTTGCAGGCGGATGAAATAGGTCTTGGCATTGCGCACGAAGCCCACGGTGTCGAAACCAGCCGGAATGCCATAGGCAGGCGCTGCCTCGGCATTGCCGAAACCACCACCGAAACCGCCTTGGGTGGTCGCGGCAGCGGACTGGTCGGTCTTCAGCAGGGAGCCGATCTGGGGCGTGCCCGAGGCGTTATCCGCAGCTTGCGGTGCGGCCGAAGCCCAGGCCGGCGCCGGTTGCGAGGCTTGTGCACCTTCCGACTTGCGACGGACCAGACGGATCACGAACATGATCGCCAGCGCGATCAGGGCCACGGTCACGATGGTGCTGATCATGCTGGCCAGGGCGCCACCCAGGCCGAAATGCGACAGCAGTGCGCCCAGGCCCAGACCCAGCAGCGCGCCACCCAGCAAGCCCTTCCACATGCTCGGCTTGGCCGCAGCAGCCGCAGGTGCGGCGGCAGGGGCAGCCGGCTTGGCCGCGGCGGCCTGGTTCTGTTGCATCGGGGCCGGGCTCTGCGCCTGACGGCTGGCGCTGGAAGACTGTTTGCCGATCGAGCCGCCGCCGCCAAGACGCTTGGCTTCGACTGCCGACATGCCAACAGACAGCGTCATGACCGCCACTATCAGCGCGACAAATGCTTTTTTCATACTTTCTCCTAGAGATTCTGATGATGTGATGCGGTCACATCGGCCGTGATTTTCGAAAAGGACTCAAGTTGCTCGTTGCCCTGGCGAAATCCGCATCAGCCTTGGCGCAGGCAGGCCAGGGCTGGCCGCGCACGAGCAGGAGCCTGCTGTCGCACGGCGCGAAGCCTCGGGAAATCAGGGGCAGTTCAGCGGGCGCAGCAAGACCTGTCGCGCGGGGCGACGGACTCAGGCCCGGGGAGGACGTCCTGCGCGCGGCAGGAACGGGGGTTGCAGGGCGGCATCGCTACGCAGAGCGGGCGCCAGGCGGGAGGTTTGCGGCGCGAAGGCCAGCGAGTGGATCAGCACGGGTTCGTCACCGATACCGGCGTGCGAGGAGAAATCTTCACCATTGTCGGCATAGCCGGCACTGTCGTCATCGCTGCTGCCAGCATCAGAGGCCAAGGCGTGCGACTGGTCGCCGCTCACGACATGGACATGATGATCGGACAGGGAAGCGGGCTTGGCCACCAGGTGCTGCACCGCCACAGTGGCGTGCACCGGAGCCGGGGCAGAGAAATCGGTGGCGGCCATCGAGCTGGCGTAAGTCAGCACCGCTGCAAAGACTTGCACCGGTAACAGACAGATCAGCAGGAGTACCCACACACGTTTCATCAGATTTTCCAGCAATGGATGCGAGAAATTATAACAACAAAGATTGCGCCGACAGCAAGTAAATCTTACTGATGCCCCTACTATAAGGCCTAAGCTTCAGACTTCAATGACCAAGTCTGAATTGTTACACTTCGGGCCGGTCCCTGATCCACGACAAAAAAACAGCACATCAGGATATGCCTGATTTGCATTGGTCTTTGAATTAGGGGAATATGAATGAAAAGTACCACAATAATTCAATCATCCGAGACAAATCAGCCGAGCCCGTCTCGCTGATCTATTTCTATGCGCATCCTCCTTGCTGAAGACGACAGCGTACTGGCCGACGGGCTGACCCGGTCCCTGCGCCATTCCGGCTATGCCGCCGATTGCGTCAAGAACGGGGTGGAAGCCGATTCGGCCCTGTCCACCCAGGACTTCGACCTGCTGATCCTGGATCTGGGCCTGCCCAAGATGTCAGGGCTGGAGGTGCTGCGCCGCTTGCGCGCCCGCAATTCGCGCCTGCCGGTGCTGATCCTGACCGCGGCTGACTCGGTGGAGCAGCGCGTGCAAGGCCTGGACCTGGGTGCGGACGACTACATGGCCAAGCCCTTCGCCCTGTCCGAACTGGAGGCGCGGGTGCGGGCGCTGACCCGGCGCGGCGCCGGCGGTGGTCCTACCGTCATCAAGCACGGCCCGCTGTCGTTCGACCAGGTCGGTCGCATCGCCTACATCGGCGAGCAGATGCTGGAACTGTCGGCGCGGGAACTGGGCCTCCTGGAAGTATTATTGCAACGCACGGGCCGTCTGGTCTCCAAGGAACAACTGGTGGACCACTTGTGCGAATGGGGAGAGGAAGTCAGCAACAATGCCATCGAAGTCTATGTCCATCGTCTGCGCAAGAAAATCGAGGTCGGCGGCGTGCGCATCGCCACCGTGCGCGGGCTGGGCTATTGCCTGGAAAAGCTGCCCGAAGCCGGCGCTGCACCGCTGGCGGCCTCCAACAACGCCGCCTGAACCGGTAGCGCGCTCGCGCTGATCGCCCATGACCGCGCGCGACCCCGCCCCGGCTTCTCCCGATCCGGCCCCGCCAGCGCCGGCCGCGCCGCCGCGCAAGAAGCGTCGCGCCGCCCTGGCCACGCAACCGGTAGAGCGCATCCAGCGTTCACTGTTCGGCGAGATCCTGGACTGGATGCTGGCCCCGCTGCTGCTGCTGTGGCCGATGAGCATCGCCATCACGTACCTGATCGCGCAATCGATCGCCAACCAGCCCTTTGACCGCGCCCTGGAAGACAGCGTCACCGTGCTGGCGCAACAGGTGTCCGAAGTCAACGGCAAGGTGGTGGCGCGCCTGCCGGTCTCGGCGCGCGACCTGCTGCGGGCCGACGACATCGACAACATCTACTACAAGGTCACCGGTCCCAACGGCGAATACGTGGAAGGTGACGTCGACATGCCCCAGCCGCCAGTCGACGACGACCGCGCTACCCTGGGCACGGTACAGTTCCGCAATGACATCCTGCACGGCAGCGACGTGCGCATCGCCACCCTGCAAGTCGACCTGCGCCGTAGCGCCGCCCAGCGCGCGGCCCAGCACGAGCCGCGCCTGGCCACGGTGCAGGTGGGCGAGACGCTGGAAAAACGCGCCCAACTGGCCAATGAAATCATCAAGGGCGTGATCCTGCCGCAGTTCGTGATCCTGCCGGTGGCGCTGGCGCTGGTCTGGTTCGCACTCTCGCGCGGGCTCTCGCCGCTGTCGGAATTGCAGCAGCGCATCCGCGCGCGTCGCCCTGACGATCTCTCCCCCATCGACTCCGGCCAGGTGCCCGAAGAAATCTCGCCGCTGGTGCGCTCGCTCAACGACATGCTGGCGCGCCTGTCGCAGACCATCGCGATCCAGAAACGCTTCATCGCCGACGCTGCGCACCAGATGAAAACCCCGCTGGCCGGAATGCGGATGCAATCCGAACTGGCGCTGCGCCAGGGCGACCAGGACGATGTGCGACGCTCGCTGGAACAACTGGCCAAGAGTTCGGAAACCGCCACGCGCCTGGTCAACCAGTTGCTCTCGCTGGCCCGCGCCGAGAACCAGCAATCGCAATCCGGCATGGTCGCGGTGGAACTGAACGAACTGGCCCGCAGCGTGGTGCAGGACTGGGTGCCGATGTCCTTTACCCAGCGCATTGATCTCGGATTCGATGGCCTGGTGCGCATGGTTGCCGGCGAACATGGCCAGGGTATCGGTATTGTAGAGGTGGAACTCAGCCGTGCCTGGCGCTGGCGCGCAACCGAACTGCTGGTCCACTTCCATGCCCCAGGCATTGAGTTCGCCCTTGGCCCAATCGCCCATGATGAGCATGGCCGCCTCGCCGCTGACCATGCTGCGCGCCATTTCGGTCCACGGCCGCTCGCGCAGCGGCTGCGGCATGGCCGC
>NZ_BADI01000231.1:0-1043 GCF_000333555.1 Herbaspirillum sp. B65
TCCGCTCACGGGGCGTGTGGCTGTCCGGGCCGGATCGCATCCCCACCGGTTTTACGCGGCAGTTGCCGCCCGGCTGGGACTACAACCGCGCCGCCTCGCTGCAAGGCGGCCTGATCGACAATTGCTTCGAAGGTTGGGATGGCCTGGCCATGATCGAGGATCCGACGCGCGGCTTGCGCTTGCAGATGCATACCACCGACCGCAGCGGCTACGTGCTTATGTTCCGCCCCAATGGCTTGCCGTATTTCTGCCTGGAGCCGGTGACGCACCCCATCGATGCCTTCCACCAGCCCAAGCAACCCGGCCTGATCGCGCTGGCGCCAGGCGAAGACATGGTACTGCTGACCCGCTTCACGGTCTGCGACATCGCCCAGGAACAAGCGCAGACCGACACTCAACACACCAGCCTGGCGCGCTGACGCCGGGCACTGAACCAGACGATGAACCAAGAGCACAACCAAGACTGCGCCCTGATTGCCCTGGACTGGGGCACCTCCTCGCTGCGCTGCTATCGCTTCGATGGCCACGGCCAGGTCCTGGAGCGCCGCGCCCATCCCTGGGGCATCATGAACCTGCCGGCAGTGGAACATGGCGATGATGCGCAAGCCCCTTACCGTGCCGCGCTGGAAGCGGCCTGCGGCGACTGGCTCAAGGCGGCCCCGCAAGCACCGCTGATTGCCGCCGGCATGGTCGGCAGCAAGCAGGGCTGGCGCGAAGCGGCCTACCTGAACGTACCGCTGGCGCCGCACAGCATCGGCAGCAAGCTGACCCAGGTCGATACCGGCCTGGGCCGCGTGCTGTGGATCGTGCCCGGCCTGCTGGAAAATTCGGCGCTGCCCAATGTCATGCGTGGCGAAGAAACCCAGGTCATCGGCGCCCTGCAGACCCGTCATGAACGTGAACTGCTGATCGGCCTGCCCGGCACCCATTCCAAGTGGGTGCGCGTGATCGATGGTCGCATCGAACATTTCGATACCTTCATGACCGGCGAAATCTATGGCGCCCTGTGCGGGCACACCATCCTGGGCCGCCACATGCACAAA
>NZ_BADI01000230.1:0-6514 GCF_000333555.1 Herbaspirillum sp. B65
TTGATCTGGAAGTTACGCGACTCCGTGTGGAAGAATTGAATCGTCCCGTCAACGTACTTCCACGAGACGCCGAAACGCGCGGCAGCGGTATCGAGCAAGCCTTTGAGCGAACCATTGGCATAGGAGATCCGTACGCCCGTGGAGGCATCCCCCGGCAGGGATAGCAGTTGCGGCGTCGGCGCGGCCGGTAACGGCAGGCGAGCGGCACTTCCAGCAGGCGTACCAGGTGTGGCAGCCGGTGTATTCTCGCCAGGCAATCCAGGCGGCAGCGGCTGGGTGGCATTGAACCCTGTCAGCCCCGGGCGATTGCGAAACGCCATGCCGGCCACTTCCTGGGTGTCGGCGGTGACCCTGCTGGGGATACCGGTACGCAAGGTGATGCGCTCGGCCAGTTCGCTCAACGAAAAGAGGGTGCGGTCGAACGTGGTGGGTTCGTAGAAGATGGGCGGTAATGCCGGCTGCCCCAGCTTGACCACATTCTTGCCCAGCCAGATCCCGGTGTCGTGGGTCACCAGCGGCGCCGAGGGCATCACCGCCCCCGGTGCAGTGCGCCCCACTTCCTTGACGAGGCTACCAGTCTTGTCGGTCGCGCCGTCGATCTCGGCTTCCATCTTGTTGATGGCGGTGCATCCGCCCATGATCACCACCAGCGGCGCCAGCGCCCAGTATTTCGACATCATTATTCAGCCCCCTTGGCCACGATACGCAAGACCTTGTTACCCTGATAAAACATGGCTTTCATGGGTATCTCGGCACTTTCCATGCTGCGTGCAACGGTACCGACGGCTTCCTCGAAACTGCCGTGGACCGTGGTCCGGGTCTCGACCGCATAGTCCACTGGCAGCTCCCAGACCAGTTGCCAGCCAGCCTTGCTCGCCCAGCGTGCCAGTGCGGCATTGAGGGTCTTGTCAGAGACAATGATCTCCCAGGTCTGCTGCGCGTCTGGCGCCGTGGGAACTTTGTGCAGTGCTGCAGGCAGTTGTTCGACATCCGGCACCATCGCAGCGGCAATCTTGCCCTTCCCGCCCGCCGCCGATGCCGCGCCGCCTGCACGCGTCTTCTGCCATCCAGCTTGGCCAGCATGATCACGCCATTGTCGCCAGCGGCCACCCCCGTCAACCCGGTATCGCAATCATCGGCAAGGCTGTCCTCACCGCCCAGCAAGTCGAACCGGCTCGTCACCGGGAACAAATGCTCGGCGGTCGCCTGGGCATGGGCTGCCTGCATACCACCGATCGACAGGGTGCAACCCAGCGTAAAGGAAAAAATACTTAGTACCCTGTTCATGCATTTGTAAGTAATTTGTTCTGAATACATGACTAACCCTTATGCGTCATTTGGTTGAATTCTTCATCGCCAATATTCTTGTCACGGTTTTGCAGCAATACAGAAAGTACTGTCTGCCCGGAATTTCTCCTCGAAGCTGGCTGGGTGCATGTTAATTCGCCCGCTTCTGTTCGTTTGATTTCTTGTTGATAGTAAAGAAGAATCAAGACAGAGATTCTCAAAAAATATGACCACCTTTTTCTTAGAATCGACTCTACGTTTTCTTATAAAGTGCGAACGTTCGATTCATCACGATGCCGCTTTTATCGTCACCGGCATCTCTTGCAAAGGAGGACCGTCCGCTACACATTCGCCTACATCATCCCGACACCGGCAGGTCGCTTGCACTGGGTCCGCACCCGCGTCGGAACGCGCAGGCCATTGCCAATGGAGCTCATTGGACCTACTGCGGCCGCAGTAGGCACTACGCCTGGAGGGGAGGCAGGGCTATCTGCAGCAGCCGTCGTGGTGGTTGTCGCAGCGGCCACTGCCGTATCGGTCGCACCGGTCGCATGTGCAGGCGGTCCCACGGGCAGCACAGGTCCGGTCGTGCTGCCTGGGATGCCAGGAGGAAGCGGCGGTATCGGTGCAGTAGGTACAGCAGGCATGGCAGGCGCACCTGGGCCAGTCGGCTGATCGGGAGACTTCTCCTTCAGCGCCCTGGACGTGGCGACATCCAGACCATCGGTACCGGTGATACGTGGCGTAATGAGGAACAGACGCTCCTTCGTGCTGGTGGACTGCGATTCGCTGCGGAACAGACCACCTAAGACCGGCAGGTCGCCCAGCACCGGCACCTTCTGCTTGTTCTTGCTCAGAGCCTCGGCCCGATAGCCGCCAATCATCAGGGTCTGCTGCGAATCGATGATGGCCTGGGTACTGATGGTCGAACGGGTGACGCTGGTGGATACCGTATTGTTGTTGGCGTTGCCGGAGTTGCCATTGTCATTGCTGTCCAACGATCCATCCTCGATGTCCACCTCGAGCCGCACGCGGGTCTGCCCCCCGTCATGGATGATGCGCGGGATCACGCGCAGCTTGGTCCCGGCAGTGATGTCGGCCAAGTCCGCCACGCGCTCGCCCACCAGCGAGACGTAGGCGCTGCGGCTCAGGTCCAGCACAGCGGCCACATTATCCAGGGTCAATACGGTCGGTGTGGCCAGTACATGCGCATCGCCGTTGGATTCCATGGCCTTTAACCGGGCATAGAAACGCGCGGCGTTGCTGATGAGCAGGGTAGCCCCGGGCAGTGGCAGGTTCAGACCTTGCGAGGCGGCAGTGGTGGCATTGATGGTGCTGTTGACCGCCCCGGCGCGCACACCCCATTCCACCCCCATGTCAGAGAGCTTGCTGCGGTCGATATCGACGATGAGGGCCTCGATCTCGATCTGCTGCGGTTGGACATCCAGTTCGGCGATCAACGAGGCATACATGTCGCGCTTGTTGATGTTGTCGTAGATCATGATGGCGTTAAGGCTGGGATCGGCTTCGATGCGCGGACGCCCCTCCTCTTCGTTACCGCGTCCCGAATCTGCCCGTGAAGAGCCTCCGCCGCGCCGCCGTCCATGCCACCTCCCGGCATCATCAGGTTGGTGCCATTGCCCATGGGCGCTGAAAACAGCGGCGTCAAGCCTTCGCCCGTGCTCTCCCCTATCGGACCTCGCTCGTTCTTGGGAAGGCGCGATCGCTTGTTGCTGGCGGCATCGAAGCGCGGCGCAGCACCGGTGAGCTTCTCGCCGCTGCTGGGTCCGAACAGCAGGTTGCTGAGAATGGTCTTGATGCCGGGGATGGTTTCGGTCTTGCCGCGCGAGGTGATGACACGGTCCATCGCAGTGGCATACTTAAGGCGGAACATCATGATCTGCCGACCCTTGCGGGCGGTTTTCTTTTCGCTGACCGGCAATAGCACATTGCGCGCCAGATCGACGTAGCTGCGCGGCCCACTGATGATGACCACGCCTTCATCAGGCAGCTCGCCCCAGCCGAAACGCTCGTCATACAGGCCCAGCCCGACCAGGGCCGCTTTGGCATCCTGCACCGCATCCTCGCCCACCTCTAGCCGTTCGGAGGTGTTGTCGCTGGCAGATGCCACGTAAAGGGTGTTGTTGTAGACGAACCAGCGAAACTTGTAGGTCGCACCGAGTCGGTTGAGGAACTCAATGCCGTTGTCGGCTTTGAGCCGCCCTTTTACCAGGCGCTCACCCTCACCGCTCATCGACAGCCGCACTCCATAGGTACGGGAGAAATCCTCCAGCACGCCATTGAGCGTCATGCCACTGGCATTGATGGAGAATCCGCTGTCCTTCCATGCTGCCGGAACCGCTGCATGCAGCGTCGTCCCCCACAGCAGCAGCGCGGCCAGCAAGACGCCCATACCCCACGATTTGATCAACTCGCGGATATTCATTTCATTCCCCCGGACTGAGACAACAGTTTGTAGAAGCGTTCTTCGTCGCGCTTGGCGTGTTTGTCCTGGCTGGAATGCGCGCGGGACATCGCGGCGCGCCACAGAGCCAGCTGATTGAGGATCTGTTCCAATGGCTCTGCCAGGTCATGCCAGCCACTCGCGCCGGCAATCCAGCGCGACAGCACCAGTCCCGCATCCGGCTCCCAGCCAAGGCCAGCCTCAAATTCCCTGGCGCTCTGAAAGCTCACGCGCATGGCGTCGGCCAGCGCACTGTCGCTGGGCTGGCCGGCCAGGTAGACGCCTAGCTCGGCGCCCTCTGGCTGGACTCGAAGAAATACCGTTTCACCATCGATGACGACAGGTTCATCCAGCGGCAGGGTCTGCAGCCAGTGGTCTGGGCTCTCCATGGACATGGTGTTACTTGGTTTCGTTGAGCACCGTCTTCAACGGCTTTTGCAGCAGATTGAATTGGGCGCTCATGGCGCTCTTGGTGACAGATTGCTTTTGCAGCAGATCCATGAAGGCAGCCGGATCGGGCATTTCGCCGTCGGCCTGCTGGCGGTTAAAGTCGTTGATCTTCTGGCTGATCTCATCGAACTTCTTGTCCATGTGACGCAGATTCTGCAATACCGGATTGCTCGACATGTCGCTCATCTCCTCATGTGGATGACAGGGGGCTTACAGCAGGTAGGTGGCAGCGACAAGGGTTTCGGTTCGGATTTTTTGGAAAGTCTGTAGCGGCCCGTTCAGCGTCCGCCAGCACGGCCGTTCAGGACGGCGCCTGTTCTTTGAGGCGAGCGCTTGCGCCCGCCAAGCCATCACGCAAGGCCTGCACCGCCAGCGCAAAATCGCTGCGCCACTCTCCGCTGGCAGCTTCCAGCCGGCAGCTGCCAGGGGCCAGTGCGGAATCGGTCTGTATTTCCCAGGGCGAGGCCGCCAGCAGAGGCTGATCGTCGGGGTGTACCCACAGCACCGCTTCATGCAGCTTGGGCGGCGCCTCCTGGCGCACCCTACGGAGCATGGCAGTAATGCGTTCGCGCGGCGTGAGCTCCAACAGCAGGCGTTCCATAACTTCCTGCGCGAGGTCCACCGCCACTTCCTCGATGCGCTCAAGCATGTCGTGCTGCGCTTGCCGCAGGCCTTCCAGCAATGCAGCGCCCTGCTGCGCGACCTCCTGCTGCTGCCGCATGACGGCCTGCCCGGCCTCCTCTGCCGCCTGCTCACGTACTCGCGCAGCTTCTTCGCGGGCCTGGGCCAGCATCTGTGCAGCCAGTTGTGCCGCATCGCTGGTCACAGTCAGCCCAGTCAAGCGCAACACGCCGTTGGCTGGACGCAGATGGTCGGGCAGGGTCACTCGCTGCACGGCAAAGTCGCTCATAGGTCCTTTACTTTCCTCAAAACGTTGGTGGAGATCAGCCCTGTTGCGCACGAGTACAACAGAACTGCCAGCAACGCAGGGCGCGCCGGGCGGCGGCCGATGACTCGCTCACCGAACGGCGGCGGGCAGCGGGTAGCGCCTCGTCGATGCGGGTTCGTTCGGACAGATCCAGCAAACCGCGCAAGCGCGCCCACATTCCAGGAAAATCCTGCTCCAGCCGCCACGCCAATTCAGCCAAGCCGACCACGACAGCGTCTGCCTGAACGCTCTCTGTACTGCCGATGTCGGGTACGCAGCGAATCAACGGCTGGGCCAGCGAGACTCGCTGGCACCAGGTTTGCTGGTCCCGCGCCAGCGTACCCAGGATAGACTGCTGGTGCTCGCGGGCAGCGAACAGGCCACCGAACAGCCCGGCTCGACGGCGCAACTCCTGCCCTTGCTGGCTGGCCGCGCTCTGCCAGCCGGGGTCGAACAGGTGCGGCAGGTCGGGTGCTAGCGCGGCCTGCTCGCACCAGGCCCGATAGCTGTCACGCCGAGCCACGAGCGTATCGCTCATCCCCGGCAAGGCCGGAGTCTCGATGTATTGCCATGGCGCGAACCACCAGTCGAGGAATGCCTGGCTCAGGATGAGCGGCTCGCGCTCGGAATGGAAGTTCTTCACGATTTGGCCTGGGCTGGCTTATGCGCCGCTGGCGCTGCAGTCGCGGCGGCGGGCGCGGGTTCGGCCGGATCGCCGACTTTGGCCTTGCGCATCGACAGACGGGCGATCATCAACATGAGCTTGGGGTTGCGTTGGACATTCAGAACCAGCAGCCAGCCGCCCGCCACCAGGACCAGCAAGCCCAGTCCCAGCAAGGTAAAACCGAGCGCCCTTACCGATGACACGGCCACCACGAAGGGACCCAGCGTAGTCCATTCGATTCCCGCCGTGGGTGCCTCGCCCGGCATCATCACCACCGATACCTTGGCACGTCCCTCCTCGCCGCTCAGGCCAGGAATACTGGAGGCCACGAGCTTGCGGATGCGCGGCATGACCATGTCCTCGTCCATCGGTGGTCGGTATTTGACGAACACCGCGGCTGACGACGGTTGAATCGGCTCGCCCGGCGCTATCCGCTCCGGCAGCACCACATGCACGCGGGCAGAAATGACATGGTCGAACTGCTGGAGTGTCGATTCCAGTTCCTCAGACAGCCCGTGGATGTAGCGGATACGCTCTTCCATGGGTGTGGAAATCATCCCCTGTTTCTTGAACACCTCTCCCAGGTTGGACAGGCTGCGGCGCGGCAGACCCGCTTCGTTCATCGTCTCGGTGGCGCGCGAAAGGTCATCCTCCTTGACGATCAGCGTGACCCCCTCCTTGTTCTTCTGCTTTCGACGCTGATGCCCTGCGGTGAGCCCAG
>NZ_BADI01000229.1:0-6073 GCF_000333555.1 Herbaspirillum sp. B65
ATGCACAGGCACGCGATGCGGTGCATTTGCCGTGGAGGTGGAGGCGCTGAAGAATCATTGCAGCAGCATGGATCTGCCGCGCCGAGGATGTGCTGCAGGTACAGAGCGCGGCAGCGGACCGGCTGGTGTATCTGCAGCGACCGGACCTGGGGCGCAGATTGTCCGATGCCTCGCGCCAGCAATTGCTTGAGCGTTTCGGCAACGTGGGCGAACGTCGCTACGATGTCGGCTTCGTCATCGCCGATGGCTTGTCAGCCCTGGCCATCGTGCGTAATGCTGCGCCATTCCTGGCCGAGGTGATGCACAGGATCGCCCCTCAAGGCTGGTCGCTGGCGCCTCCGGTGATCGTGCAGCAGGGGCGGGTCGCGGTGGCCGATGAGATCGGTGAATTGCTGGGCGTCAAACTAGTGGTGATCCTGATCGGCGAGCGACCAGGCTTGAGTTCGCCCGATAGCATGGGCTTGTACCTGACCTGGATGCCTGCGCGTGGACTGACCGATGCCAGCCGCAACTGCATCTCCAATGTGCGACCGGAAGGCTTGCCCTATCCAGAGGCGGCCTACAAGCTGCATTACCTGATGGCGCAGGCGCACCAGCGCAGCCTGTCGGGCGTGGCCTTGAAGGATGAGACGGCCAGCGAGGGGCAGGAACTGGATGTGCGGCGCAATTTCCTATTGGGTGATCGCTAGCTAATTGGAGCTAGGCCGCACCCGGACAGTCCAAACAGAAAAGGCCGCGAACTTGTGTTCGCGGCCTTTTCTTTGCACTGCTGAGGAGGGCGAAGCATCCACCCTCCTGCAGGCGTCAACGCCTTACACCGATTCCAGCGCCTGGTTGAAGGTAGCGCTGGGGCGCATCACGGCGAAGGTCTTCTCGCGGTCCGGCAGATAGTAACCGCCGATATCCACTTGCTTGCCCTGCACCGAGTTCAGCTCTTCGACAATCTTCTGCTCATTGTCAGCCAGTGCCTTGGCCAGCGGGGCGAACTGCTTGGCCAGTTCGGCGTCGTCCTTCTGTGCGGCCAGTTCCTGGGCCCAGTACAGGGCCAGGTAGAAGTGGCTGCCGCGGTTGTCCAGTTCGCCGGTCTTGGGCGAGGGCGACTTGTTGTTGTCCAGCAGCTTGCCGGTGGCCGCGTCCAGGGTCTTGGCCAGGATCTTGGCCTTGTTGTTGCCGGTCTTGATGCCCACTTCTTCGATGGACACCGCCAGGGCCAGGAACTCGCCCAGCGAGTCCCAGCGCAGGTGGTTTTCACCGACCAGCTGTTGCACGTGCTTCGGAGCCGAACCGCCGGCGCCGGTTTCGAACATGCCGCCACCGGCCATCAGCGGGACGATCGACAGCATCTTGGCCGAGGTGCCCAGTTCCATGATGGGGAACAGGTCAGTCAGGTAGTCGCGCAGGATGTTGCCGGTCACCGAGATGGTGTCCAGGCCGCGGATGACGCGTTCCAGGGTGTAACGCATGGCACGTACTTGCGACATGATCTGGATGTCGGCACCAGTCAGGTCGTGATCCTTCAGGTAGGTGTTGACCTTCTTGATCAGTTCGGCTTCGTGCGGGCGGTACGGGTCCAGCCAGAACACGGCCGGCATCCCGGACAGGCGGGCACGGGTCACGGCCAGCTTGACCCAGTCACGGACCGCGGCGTCCTTGACCTGGCACATGCGCCAGATGTCGCCTTCTTCCACGTTCTGCTCCAGCAGCACCTGGCCATCCAGGGTGACGATGCGGGCCACGCCGGCTTGCGCGATTTCGAAGGTCTTGTCGTGCGAACCGTATTCCTCGGCCTTCTGGGCCATCAGGCCGACGTTGGGCACGGTGCCCATGGTGGTCGGGTCGAAGGCGCCGTTGGTCTTGCAGAAGTTGATCATCTCCTGGTAGATGCGGGCGAAGGTCGATTCCGGCAGCAGGGCCTTGGTGTCTTCGGTCTTGCCGGCCGCGTTCCACATCTTGCCGCCGGCGCGGATCATGGCCGGCATGGAAGCGTCGACGATCACATCGTTGGGGGCGTGCAGGTTGGTGATGCCCTTGGCGGAGTCCACCATGGCCAGGCGCGGACGCTTGGCTTCATCGGCCTTCAGGTCGGCCAGCACTTCGGCCTTCTTGTCTTCGGGCAGGGTGTTGATCTTTTCGTAGACGCCGGACATGCCGTTGTTCGGGTTCACGCCGATCTCGGCGAACAGCTTGGCGTGCTTGGTGAAGGTGTCCTTGTAGTAGGTACGCACGGCGTGGCCGAAGACGATCGGGTGCGACACCTTCATCATGGTGGCCTTGACGTGCACCGACAGCAGCAGGTCGGTCTCGAAGGCGTCTTGCATCTGTTCTTCGTAGTAGGCACACAGGGCCTTCTTGCTCATGAACATGCTGTCGATGATTTCACCGGCTTGCAGGGACAGCTTGGGCTTGAGAACGATGGTTTCACCCGACTTGGTGACCAGGTCCATCTTGACGTCGACCGCCTTGTCCAGGGTCAGGCTCTTTTCGCCGGCGTAGAAGTCGCCGCCGTGCATGTGCGCCACGTGGGTGCGCGAGGCCATGGACCACTTGGCCATCGAGTGCGGGTGCTTGCGGGCGTAATTCTTGACGGCGTTGGGGGCGCGGCGGTCCGAGTTGCCTTCGCGCAGGACCGGGTTCACGGCGCTACCGGTGATCTTGGCGTAACGCTTTTGCAGGGCCTTTTCTTCTTCGGTGCTCGGGTTTTCCGGGTAGTCGGGCAGCTTGTAGCCACGTGCCTGCAGTTCGCGGATGGCCGCCTGCAGTTGCAGGATGGAGGCGCTGATGTTGGGCAGCTTGATGATGTTGGCGTTGGGGTCCTGGGTCAGGGCACCCAGTGCGGCCAGGTTATCGGGGACTTTCTGCTCATCGGTAAGGAACTCCGGGAATTCAGCCAGGATACGCGCAGCCACAGAGATATCGCTTTCGACGACGTCGATGCCAGCCGGAGCGGTGAACTTCTTGACGATGGGCAAGAGCGAGTGGGTCGCCAGATAGGGTGCCTCGTCGGTCAGCGTATAGATGATGGTCGGGTTGCCAGTAGTCACGATGATGTCCTTGCGTTGGTGTGTTGATGTGCTTTGGTGCGATCCGCGCAGCGCCGGATGGGCTGTCCTGGCTCTGTCGGCCTGGACTGGGCGCCATCTCCTTGCGGCTTGCCACGCGGAAATTCGTCTCCCGGGGCGGCGTTCCCGGCGTATTGCTGCCAGGGAGCCACGGCAAAAAACAGCGGTAGTTTACTCCTAAGCGGGAGGAAATGCTTCAACTCTTATATAAGACTTGAAGAAATTTTTCTATTTGGCTTGATTCAGCCCGGACCGATTTGCTGCTTTACCGTGATCGATTAGTTTTTTTGGTTTAATGGCAAGACAAAGCCGCCAGTGGCCTTGGTCAAGCTGCTCAGGTTGTTGGATCGGCATCCTGACCTGTTGGAAGAAATTCGCACAGCGTAATATCGTCGATATGAAAAAAGGGCCGCATCAGCGGCCCGTTCAATAGCTATTGCGAAATCCTGCTTCAGGCCGTCACTGCCTGCCGTGCCGCCTTGTTGCGGTACAGGATCAGGGTGGCGATCAGGCCGCACACCGCGGCCGTGCTCATCCAGATGCCCGGGGCTGCCTT
This sequence comes from Herbaspirillum sp. B65, assembly GCF_000333555.1. NCBI lineage: Bacteria > Pseudomonadati > Pseudomonadota > Betaproteobacteria > Burkholderiales > Oxalobacteraceae > Herbaspirillum > Herbaspirillum sp. B65. The sequence continues at coordinate 3,616 of NZ_BADI01000229.1, forward strand.
GTCGCCGGTGGCCTGGATCAGGCCGGTGGCGATGGCCGGGGTGAAGCCGCCGAAGACCGCGGTGGCCAGGCTGTAGGCCAGCGAGAAGCCAGCGGTGCGCACATCGGCCGGCATCACTTCGGTCAGCGCGACCACCATGGCGCCGTTGTAGCTGGCGTACAGGAAGGACAGCCACAGTTCGACCATCAGCATCTTGGCGAAGGTGGCGTCATGCACCAGCCAGTTCACGGCCGGGTAGGCGGTCAGGATGGTCAGCACGGTGAACACCACCAGGATCGGGCGACGGCCGATGCGGTCCGACAACGCGCCCATGATGGGCAGCCAAATGAAGTTGGACAGGCCCACGCACAGGGTCACGATCAGGCTGGCCTCGGTGGAGAGCTTCAGGACGTTCTTGCCGAAGGTCGGGGTGTAGACCGTGATCAGGTAGAACGACACGGTGGTCATCGACACCAGCATCATGCCGGCAATCACCAGCTTCCAGTTCTCGATCATGGAGCGGAAGATCTGACCAGTGCTGGGACGATGCTTGCGGCGCATGAATTCTTCGGTTTCTTGCAGCGAGCGGCGAATCACGAACAGCACCGGCACGATCATGCAACCGATGAAGAAGGGAATGCGCCAGCCCCAGTCACCGACCTGGGCCGGGGTCAGGGTGGTCGAGAGGGCATAGCCGATGGCCGCTGCCACGATGATGGCCACCTGTTGGCTGGCCGACTGCCAACTGACATAAAAGCCCTTGTTGCCAGGCGTGGCCATTTCGGCCAGGTAGACCGACACGCCACCCAGTTCCACACCGGCCGAGAAGCCTTGCAGCAGGCGGCCGATCAGCACCAGGACCGGAGCCAGTGCGCCGATGGTGGCGTAGGAGGGTACAAAGGCGATGAGCATGGTGCCCAGCGCCATCAGGGCCAGGGTCACGATCAGGCCCTGGCGGCGACCCACGCGGTCCACGTAGGCGCCCAGGATGATGGCACCCAGCGGACGCATCAGGAAGCCGGCGCCGAAGGTCATGAAGGTCAGCATCAGCGAGGCGAACTCGTTATCGCTGGGGAAGAAGGCCTTCGAGATGTGCGTCGCGTAGAAACCGAACAGGAAGAAATCGAACATTTCCATGAAGTTGCCGCTGGTAACGCGCAGCACGGTGGAAAACTTCGATTGCGAAGAAGTGGATGTCGTCATGATATGTGCCTCGTTATCTATTGGGCGGACCGTGTTGATTCCGGTCTTGCGCCTGTCTCGTACTGCCGGGCGGCAGCTTGTGTCAGGATCTTTTTTTGTGGGACAGCTATTGCGCCGCCGATTCTATGCCCGAAATCGTGCGGGCGCACCGTCTTGGGAGGCGATGGATGCAAATATCGGTTTTTTCGATGGCTGGATGAAAGCTTTCTCATCATGTTTGCTGCGTTGAGCTTCGTTCTCAACTATGTACGAGGGTTTCTCAGTTTTTATTCGAATTTGGTCGGCAAGCGCTGGCCTCACGTTGCCGAAGGTTGAAAGTCAGTAAATAATCACCGGTTTGCTGGAAGCAACAAAGTCCATCGAGATGGTTGGAGACCCTAGTCTTGGTGACAAAGTCAGCATCACATCACAGGTCCAATGATTAACCAGGGGAAATAGACGATGTTGCAGCGCCCAGCGGGTCCAAACAAGAACGAGGAGGTACCAGCCCTGCTGCGTACCTTGCTGGTGGTGGCGAAGATGATCGCCATGCCGCTGATGCTGGCCTGGTTGCCGCTGGCCTGGATCCTGCGGCAACTGTTGGGGAACCTGCAATGGCAGGCGCCCGCCTGGTGGTGCTGGATGCAACAGCGGTTCTACCACTTCGCCGTCATCATTACCCGACGCCCGTTGCGCTTCATGCTGCTGCTGATCTTGCTGGTCTCGCTGTCAGTGGCTGCAGTGCTGGGCTATCGATGGTGGCAGGCGCAGCCCCGTCCGGTCGAGGTGGAGGTGAGCATCGTGGCACCCGGTCGCACCGAGCTGGAGCAGGAAGATCCGCAAGCGCGCCTGCCCAAGCCCTTGCAGATCAGCTTCGATCATTCGGTGGCGCCATTGGCCGACAGCGGCAAGGATATCAGCCAGGGGATCACCATCAAGCCAGCCCTGGCCGGAACCTGGCATTGGCGTGACGACAAGACCCTCACTTTCACACCGACCGAGGACTGGCCGGTGGGCGCTTCTTACACCGTCAGTTGGGAGCGTTCCCTGGTCCGCCCGGAGATACGCTTGGCCACTTACCAGGCAAGCTTCCAGGCACCGGTTTTCAAGATCGATGCGGTTGGCGAACAGTTTTATCAGGATCCGGTGACGCCTTCCATCAAGCAAGCTGTCTTCAAGTTGCGCTTCAGCCACCCGGTCAATACGGCCGAACTTGAAAAGCGCATTCAATGCGACTGACTCAACAAGGAGGCGTGCTGGGCAGCAACCGGAAGAATGTCCGTTTTACCGTCAGCTA
>NZ_BADI01000228.1:0-1078 GCF_000333555.1 Herbaspirillum sp. B65
TACGCCAACTACAAGGGGCTGGCCGGCAGCAAGTCACTCGAAGAAATCACCGCTACCCTCGAGTTCCAGGATTTCCGCGCCAAGCTGTACTACCTCTACGAGGCCGTCAATGATACTCATGGCGTCAACGTCGGCTATCCTTGGGTGATCTATTTCTTCGCTAACATGAGCGTGGCCGACGTGAGTGCGCTGGCCGAAGCTTCCAATGACGCGGCGTTGGGCGCTGCGCTGACCAAGGTCAAGTACACTAGCCCGGCCGAGCGGGCTGGCAGGGCGGGGGTCGTGAGCGTGTCGCATTTCCATGGCATCCGCCTGTGTACCGAGATCGCCACCTTGATGGATGCACTGCGTCGTAACGGGATCGACGTCTACGTTTGCACCGCCTCGCTGGAAGAGGTGGTGGCCGTGTTTGCCACCCATCCCAAGTATGGATACCACGTCAGTCGTGAGAACATCATCGGCCTGCGCCTGGAGCGCAATGGCCAGCTTTTCCGCAATGCCTACCTGAAGGACTGGCCGCTGACCTGGGGGCCGGGCAAGACAGTGGCCATCAAGCGGGTGCTGGTGGCACAGAAGGGGTACGGCCCGCTATTGGTGGCAGGCGATAGCGATGGCGACTACGATATGCTGCGTGATTTCCCGGAAACCCGGTATGGGCTGATCGTCAATCGCATGAAGAACGGCAAGATCGGTGAACTCTCCAAGTTGGCGGCCGAGCAGATCAGTGCAGCCCAGCCGCGTTTTCTTCTGCAGGGACGCCAGGAGTCGACCGGCAACTGGCTGCCGGATGAGGCCAGCATCAAGTATGGCAAGAGTGCAGCGCAATTGCTGACGTCCTGAGCCAGGACAGGACAAGCACGACAGATCGGCGCCAGTGATGGGCGCCATCTCTTGGGAGGAAGGTCATGGCCGAACATCGTTTCCGGCATAGTGTGGGTAGCGCCAGCTACGTGTTTCGCAATCTGAAGGAGTTAATGGCCAAGGCCAGCCCGGCGCGTTCGGGCGATCTGCTGGCCGGGGTCGCGGCGGCCAGTGCCGAGGAGCGTGCCATTGCCCAGATGGCGCTGGCCGAGCACCG
>NZ_BADI01000227.1:0-5423 GCF_000333555.1 Herbaspirillum sp. B65
GCCGCGATGGTCCGTCGGGCAGACCGACGCGGCGGAACAGTCCCTCATCGATGTGTTCGAAGACTTCCGGCCCGGTCTTGCACACGCCCGGCAAGCCCACCGTGAAAGCATCGATGATGCCATTGGTATTGCCGAAGGGCAGCGGTGAGAGGAACATGTCGCACTGGTTGAACAGCGACAGGTATTGCTGGTAAGGCTGGTGCGCATAGACCTGAGCGCTGGGCACGTAGCGCAGGATCAGGCGTTGCAGCTGCGGATACAGCAGCCCCTGGGCCTGGCCCACCAGGAAATGCAGCCGCACTTGCCGGGCGGCACCCTGCGGCGCTTGCGCGGCCAGTTCGACGATCTTCTGGCACGCCGCCAGGAAGCGCGGATTGAGCTTCATGGTGGTGGCGGCAATGGCGACGTTGACCACGGCCTCGTCGCGCCGTTCCAGGCGCGGTACGGCAAAGGGAATGGCGGTGGGGCGATAGGGCTGGCCATCGGCCGGCAGGCGCAGCAGTGCTTCGGTGAAGCAGGCGGGGTCGCCTACGAAATCCTCTTCCACACTGATGTAGTCGATGCGCGGCGAGCAGGTGGTGGCCGGATGGCCCAGTGCGGCGACCTGCAAGGGCGCCACCCGCAGATTGGCGGCAAACATGGTGATGGGGAACATGCCTACGCTGGGCATGTAGAACACCCGCGGCTGGAGTGTCTGGGCAGTCTGGCGCAGGGTGCGCAGGCAGCCTGGCAGGTCGGCCGGGTGCTCCAGGGTGATGAATTCATCGAAGACGGCTCGCCCCAGTTCATCGGTATTGGCGGCGTAGCCCATGGCCACCACGTGGAAATGACGGCGCGCCGCCTCCAGGGTCTTGGAATGCGTGCGGTAGATCGAATGGCCGCCGGAAAACCATTCCAGCAACACCAGCATGACCGGTTTGCCAGCGACCCGGCCGCCTCCTTCATGTTGCAGGTCGCCCAGTCCATCGGCCTGCAGCTTCTTGAGGATCAACTGGTTGATGGCTCCCTTGATGCGGTGGCGCTGCGGCAGGTCGGCGTAGCTGCAATGCATGTAGACGTCGTGCAGCACTCCCACCGGCAAGCCTTCCAGCGAATCCAGTTCCTGCAGCCGGTCGGGCAGCCAGTTGAGCAGCGCCTCGCGCTTGGAGTGCGCGGCGGGGGTGCCGAGGAAGCGCGGCGACAGCAGCGCCAGGAACAGGGCCGCGGCCAGTGGTTTGTTCTGCGCCCAGAGCGCTTCCACGTCCAGCGGCAATTCGGATTCGGGGGAGTAGAGCAGGCAGAATTTCACCAGGTCCAGCGGTTTGACCTCGAACACTTCGGCTTGCGGCCCGCCCAGCTTGAGCGAACGCAGGATGTGGTCGGCATTGATGAAGTGGCTGGCGCCGAACAGGGCGGCCAGCCAGCGCTGGAAGTTGATGAGTTGGCCGAAGCCGTTGGGGCTGATGTGGAAGCTGGGGTCCGACAGCAGGGCTGAGATGGCGCTGGTGATGCGGGTCAGCATGTGCTGTTCCAGTTCGGCCTGGGTCACGGCGGGCGAGACCTGTAGCGAGAAATTGCCGGCCAGCTGCCCGTAGTGACGGTCGATCAGCATCAAGAGCCGCACCAGTTCGCGCGCGGCCGCTTCCTGCTGGCGTCCATAGCAGAGGTACTCGAATTTTTCCAGGGAGAAAATATCGTCTTGGCTGGCCGTCATCGCGGGGTCTCTTGATCAAGAAAGGCAGCCGGCATTGTGCCGTCTCTACCGCGTGAGGGCCAGTGCTTTAGCGCTGCTCTGGTTGGCCGGACTGACTTTCCACCAGTTCTGGAAAGATCAGTCTCAAGGCCAGTGGCGAGCGGTACAGCCTAGGCGCCCCATGCTCGGCATCCGGGATTGTCTGCTGCGGGTGCTTGATAGGAATTTGCCATTGCCTTGCCAAGAACTGTTCATAGTCCAGGTAAGCCAGTTGCCGGGCCAGCCGTGTAGGTCCCTGGCGGATGGCACCGCAGGATCGGTCGAGGAAGCGATGGTACGGGTCGGTATCGCGCTCGCCGACCAGGTAGCGTACGTCGCGCGCGGCATAGCGGGCGAACAACTGGCGTCCGTCCAGATGCTGTTGCGCCAGGTAGGCCGTGGGCTGGCCCAGTCCATAGCGATAATCGTCGTAGCGCGGGCAGCCGAAACTGGGCGGCACGGCAAAGTTCCCGTCCACTGGGCGTTCGGGGCTCAGGTAGAGGTAGGAGGAGGGGCTGGAGATGATGTAACGCAGGTGGATGCCACCTTGCTGCAAGTCTTCGGTGAGACCATTGAGCAGGGCATAGCGCTGCATGAGCTGCGCACCGGCCGAGTGGCCGATCAGCACGATCTCATGCAGGTCCGGGAAGCGACCGGGCTGGGCCAGCCAGCGCAGCAGGTCGTCCAGCGCTTGGAAGCTGCTGATCCCACTGACTCCTGCGATCGAGGCTTCGCCCTCCATCCAGGCGTCCTCGCCCCAGATAGGCATGTCCGGCAGCAGGTCGGCATCTTTCCTGGCCATGAAGTTGGGGGCCAGCAGCAGGGTATTGGCTGGCGTCAGTTGCGCCCTCTGCAGCAAGTGTTGGCCGAGGGCGAAATAATCCCCGGCATTGCGCTTGACTCCATGCACGACGATGACGGCCCGCTGTACGTCGCTGTGCAATTGGGCCAGGTCGGCATTAGCATAGACGGCCATGGTGTAAGGGACGGTGCTGCTGAGGGGCAAGGGCTGGCGGACCTGGGTGGAGGCAGCCTGGGCCGGTAGCAGGGGGAAGGACAGGACCGCTGTGAGAAACAGCGCTAGCAACGGGGCGGATAAACGAGCCATAGGTTCAGGTGAAGGTTGGCGTGTCAGACATACGCCAGCAATATAGCGCATCAATGCCTCATCGGCGCTACAGGCGCCGTACGTGATCAGTGACGCGTGCGTGCCTGCAACATGGCCGAGGGCGTCTGCCCGAACAGTTTCTTGTAATCACACGAGAACTGGCTGAAATTGGCAAAGCCCCAGGCCGCAGCGATGTCGCCGATGCTGCCCATGGCCTGGCTGCCGTCACCCTGGCACAGCGCACGGCGCACACCGTTGAGGCGCAGCGAGCGCAGGTAGCTGATCGGGCTCATGCCCAGCACGTCCTCGAAGCAGTATTGCAGCGTGCGCCGGCTCACATGCACTGCCTCGCACAGCATGGGGACGGTGACCGGGCTTTCCTGGTGGGCCAGGGCGAATTCGCGGGCATCGTTGACGATGCGGCGGCGGCGCAGGAAGCTGGACCCCGCTTCGGCCTCGATCTCGCTGTCATCGAGCAGGGCCAGCAGCGATACCAGCACAGCTTCCTGTCGCAACTGCAGCGCTGCATGGGCGTGCGCGCCGCTGGCTTGGTCGGCCAGGGCCAGCAGGGCGCTGATGTGCTGGCGGCAATCCTGCAGGCCGCCATGCTCCACCTTCAACAGTTCAGCCTGGCCCAGGCGGCTCCAGTCGGGCTGGCAGCCGAGCCGGGCGGCGCTGGCCTGCAAGGCGTCGCGCTGGACCACGATGCCGAAGATCTCATGGGCGTCGGGCGTGACCAGTTCGAATTCGCAGGCGCCGGGGCGGGTCATCACCATATCCTCAGCCACCGGGCGGCCATTGATGCGCATCCCGCTGGTGCGCACCTCGATGCCGAACCAATAGGCATCCGGCCACACCTGGCAGGACTGGCGCACGGCGCGGCTGCTGGCTTCGCGGAAGATCTGCAGGCCACTGCTCTGCCATTCTTGCAGTACGCCTTCGAAACGGCCGCAGGTGATCTGGTCGTAGCGCTGTTCCCAATTGGTCAGGTTATGGGCGTGCTCATCCACGTCGCGCGCAATGGCGGTGCGCAATGCCCGCTGGGTGGGCGTGGCAGCTGTGTCAGCCTGGGACAGTGAAAGAAAAGACATAAGGCCACTCCTTGATCGACTGCCAGCCCGCAGGCCGCGCAGTTTTGCCGAATTTCGATAACGCCGCCGATTTCGCCGTTGCTATATTGCGTCGCTAGGGCAGCGTATTGACGAAAATCAAGCAAGCGCCATGCCCGCAAGTTTTGCCAATCCTGCCAGTCCTATAACAATGGCCGTCATGTTGCGGCCCTACCTCTCGCGCCAACAGGAGAATCCGATGAATGCACGCTCTTCCGGGCAAGACCACACGCTCAAGCCCGTCCTCTCCACCCTGCAGCTCTGGGCCATTGCGGTCGGGCTGGTGATCTCCGGGGAATACTTCGGCTGGAGCTATGGCTGGGCCAGCGCCGGCACGCTGGGCTTTACGGTGACGGCGCTGTTCATCGCGGCCATGTATGCCACCTTCATCTTCAGCTTCACCGAACTGACCACTTCCATTCCGCACGCGGGCGGGCCGTTTGCCTACAGCAAGCGCGCTTTCGGGCCGGTGGGCGGCTATCTGGCCGGGGCTGCCACGTTGATCGAATTCGTCTTCGCACCACCGGCCATCGCCCTGGCCATCGGCGCCTATCTGAACGTGCAGTTCCCGCAGCTCGATCCCAAGCTGGCGGCGCTGGGCGCCTACCTGGTCTTCATGACGCTCAACATCGTGGGGGTGCAGATTGCCGCCACCTTCGAACTGTTCGTGACGCTGCTGGCGATCTTCGAGTTGCTGGTCTTCATGGGGGTGGTGGCGCCGGGCTTTTCGGTTGCCAATTTCACCAAGGGTGGCTGGTCCGGCAGTGATGGTTTCAGCCTGGCGGCGGTGCCCGGCATGTTCGCCGCGATTCCCTTTGCGATCTGGTTCTTCCTGGCCATCGAAGGCGTGGCCATGGCGGCCGAAGAGGCCAAGGATCCCAAGCGCTCCATTCCGATTGCCTACATCACCGGCATCCTCACGTTAGTGGTGCTGGCCATTGGCGTGATGCTCTTTGCCGGTGGCGCGGGTGACTGGACCAAGTTGGCCAACATCAATGATCCGCTGCCGCAGGCCATGAAACTGATCGTCGGCAATAACAGCAACTGGTTGCACATGCTGGTGTGGCTGGGTCTGTTCGGGCTGGTGGCGTCGTTCCACGGCATCATCCTGGGCTATTCGCGCCAGATCTTCGCCCTGGCGCGCGAAGGCTACCTGCCAAGGTATTTTGCGCGGGTCCATCCGCGCTTCAAGACTCCGCATCGCGCCATTTTGGCCGGTGGCGTGGTGGGCATCGCCGCCATCTACAGCGATGAGTGGATCACGCTGGGTGGTCAGACGCTCACGGCCAACATCGTGACCATGTCGGTGTTTGGCGCGATCCTGATGTACATCCTGTCGATGCTGGCGCTGTTCCGCCTGCGCCGCGCCGAGGCAGGGCTGGAGCGGCCGTTCCGCGCGCCGCTGTATCCCTACTTCCCGGCCTTTGCGCTCTTCGGTGCGCTGGTGTGCATGGCCACCATGATCTACTACAACCCGTTGATCTTCGGCATCTTT
>NZ_BADI01000226.1:0-18096 GCF_000333555.1 Herbaspirillum sp. B65
CGGTCTTGCCGGTACCGCTGGTACTGGTCAGCGAGGCCGAATTGTCACTGATGATCTGGGCGAACTGGGTACTGCCGTCACTGCCCACACTGGCCGAGTTACGGTCTATCGTCACCTGCTGGGCCGGCGCCACATTGGTGGCCGAGGCCACCGGGTCGGAATTGAGCACACGCGACTGGTCATTGGGCTTGAGCGCGATCTTGCCCACGGTGTCGAGCAGCTTGCCGGTGGCGGCACTGGTGTCCTCACCGCCAAGAGCGCAATGGTGTACATCAGGATGTGCAGCTTGGTCACGTCCATGCCATGCGTGATGGGCAGCATCGGCAGGCCCGACTTGGCGTAGTCGTCGCGGCGGTACATGGCCAGCGCCCAGAAGTGCGGCGGGGTCCAGATGAAGATGATCATCACCAACACCCAGGCCTGCATCGGCACGTCATTGGCCATCGCTGCCCAGCCCAGCGCGGGCGGCATGGCACCGGCCAGGCCTCCGATGACGATGTTCTGCGAGGTGGCCGGTTTCAGGATGATGGTGTAGATGATGGCGTAGCCGACGAAGGTGGCGAAGGTCAGCCACATGGTCAGCGGATTGACCAGGTTGTACAGCACCCACATGCCCAGGCCGCCCAGCACACCCGAGAACACCAGGGTCTGGCCCACCGTGATCTCGCCGCGCGCCATCGGGCGGCGGGCGGTGCGGGCCATGCGCGAATCGATTTCGCGCTCGACCAGGCAATTGATGGCAAAAGCCGCACCGGCCAAGAGCCAGATGCCCAGCGTGCCGAAGATGACCTTGTGCCAGTCCGGCAATTCAGGCGTGGAGAGGAACATGCCGATCACGGCACAGAACACCGCCAGCTGCGTCACACGCGGCTTGGTCAGTGCCCAGTACTGGGCGATGCGGTTGGGTTGGGCGGTCAATGTGGTCATGGCGTGACGGGCCGGGCATGCACTGGTGGAGCAGCGGTGGCCAGGCTGGAGGGTGCGTAACGGACCTTGTAGTTTAACATGACCATCAGGATCACCAGCAGCGCCGCACCGCCGTTATGCAGCACGGCGATGGCCAACGGCCAGTTCAGATAGATGGTCGCCAGCCCAGTACAGAGCTGCAAACCCAGCACCGTCAACAGCCAGCGGGCGGTCTTGCGCAAGCCATCATCACGCCAGGCGCGCTGTGCCAGCCATACAACATACAAGATGACGACAAAGGCAAAACTGCGATGCACCCAGTGGATCGCGGTCAGCGCTTCGACCGGCAGGTAGTCGCCGGAGGCGGTCATGCCGAGATGACGCCAGAGCGTGAAGCCGTGTTGGAAATCCATGTCCGGCACCAGCTTGCCATTGCACAACGGGAAATCGGAACAGGCCAGCGCCGCGTAATTGGTGCTGACCCAGCCGCCCAGCGCGATCTGCAAGGCCAGCAGCGCCGCACCGAAGGTGGCCGGCACGATCAGGGCGCGGCCCGCCGCCGAGACCGGCACATGCGTCTCCTGCCGCGCTGCCAGCCACACCAGCATGGCCAGCAGCGTCAAGGCCAGCAGCAGATGGGTGGTGACGATGATGGGTTGCAGCTTCATGGTCACGGTCCAGGCACCAAAGGCGCCCTGCAGGCAGACAAAGCCCAGCAGCGCAGTCGGGAACCACGGGCGGAACTGCAATTCGGTCTTGCCCGACCTGATCCAGCGCCGCCACGCCACCACCATCAGCACGATGATGAGGAAACCCACGGCCATGGCGAAATAGCGATGGATCATCTCGATCCACGCCTTGGCCCAGGTCACGGGGCCAAAGGGCATGGCCTCTTCTGCGGCATTGATGTGCTCATGCGCCAGCAACGGATTGGCATGGCTGTAGCAGCCCGGCCAGTCAGGACAGCCCAGGCCCGAGTCGGTCAGGCGCGTGAAGGCGCCGAACATGATCAGGTCGAAGGTAAAGAACAGCGTCACCCACACCAGCTTGCGGTATTTGTTGGCCACCCCCTGGGCGCGCCACACCAGCGCCAGCGGAATCAGGGCCACCACGAGCCCGGTCAGGCCCAGTTGTATCAGCGTCGTTGCATTCATCTTGAGTCAAGCTTGCGTCACGGTACGCCTGCTCCATGGGCATCAGCCGATGGACGAGGCGCGCAGCAACTTGGAAATGTCCTTCTTCATCTTGCCGGGATCGGGATCCTTGGGGAAGCGCATCATCAGGTTGCCCAGCGGGTCGATCAGGTAGATGTGGTCCTGGACCGAAGTCCCGGCATCGACCGGCAACCAGGACTGCAATTTGCCGGCGTCAACCCGAAGGATATCGGTTCCGTCGTATTCGCGCAGCAAGAGGGTGGCAATCGGCTCCCGATCGGTGACCAGCCAGACCCGTTCGATGCGGTCCATTTCCTTGCCCTGCATCAGCCGCAACTGGCGCATGGTCAGCAGTTTGTTCTGGCAAGTCTCGCCGCAGTGGCCGCCATCGACCTGCAGCATCACCCACTTGCCGCGGTAATCCTGCAGCTTGGCCGGCGCGCCGTCGATGGCGGTGCTGCCGAGATCAGGAATCGGATACTGGCGTGGATCGATCAGGGCGCCATAGTTATTGCGACTCTGCGGCTTGATGACGTAATAGGTGAGATAGGAAGCGATCAAGGGCGCAACGCACACCGCGACCACCGCCAGCATCTTCCAACGGCCGAGGCGACGGCGCCGCGCGGCGTCAGCAGCGCTTGTCTGCGGGGGGACTTCAGGCTTTGTCATGACGACCACGTTTGAATCCTGTGACGAGGAAAAAAATCAGGGCCATCGCCGCCAGTGCATACCACTGCACCGCATAGCCGCGATGACGATCGATGCCCAGTGCGGGCGCAGGCCAGTCACGCACCAGCGTATCGCCGGCCGCCCCACCCTGTTCGATCACGAAGGGCGAGAGAGCCACGCCACTGGCCTGCGCCAGCGCGGGCATATCCAGGTTCTGCAGGATGGCCTGCGGTCGCGGCACATCGGCCTGGCCCAGTTGCAGCACATGACCGGCATCCCGACGCAGCACGCCCTCTACCTCGACCACGCCGGCAGGCGGCGCCACCTGCGGCACCCGGGTGCGATCAAGCGCATCACGCGGGGCCCAGCCGCGCGCCACCATCACCGCTTGCGCACTGCCCTCGGGCTGGAACAGCGTAAGCACATAAAAGCCGACGCTGCCCTGGTAGGGGCGGTTTTCCAGATAGAGCGTCCACTGCGGGACAAACTGCCCGCGCAGCTTGATACGGGCGAACTCCACATCAGCAGCATCCGCAGCGGGCAGGCTCGATAACGGCGCTTCACTGGCACGCATCTGCAGGCGCTGTTGCAGGGCTTGTTTTTCTTCGGCGCGATGGGTCTGCCATTGGCCCAGTGCGATGCCGGCGGCGGCCACGATCACGGTGGCGCAAAAGGGGATGATGCGGAAAACGAAGCGGGTCGGCATCGATGAAGTTTGGCCTTACAATGGATTCACACACTGGAACACAACACCCATTCAACCAGGGCAGGATACCGCAAGCTTGCCAATGGAGACAGGAATTCTACCGTCATGAAAATCATCGTCGCCATCGCCTTCGTCCTGATCCTGGCCAGCCTGGCTTCGGCATTGATCTTCCTGATGCGCGACAAGGGCAAGAGCAACCGCACCGTGCAGGCGCTGACCTTGCGGGTCGGCTTCTCGGTGGCGCTATTCCTGTTCATCCTCCTGAGCTACAAGCTGGGCTGGATACAGCCGACCGGTATCCGCTGAGGTCAGCGCCCTCCGTTAAGCGCCACCCGCTCCAAGAAAAAGCCGCATCGAAGTGCGGCTTTGTTTTTTCCCGGAGACGGCCTGCACTTACAGCCAGTACACCACCACATACAGGCCCAGCCACACCACGTCCACGAAGTGCCAGTACCAGGCCGCGCCTTCGAAAGCAAAGTGATGGGTGGGCGTGAAGTGCCCGCGCAGCAAACGATACAGCACCACCGAGAGCATGATCGCGCCCATGGTGACGTGGAAACCGTGGAAGCCCGTCAGCATGAAGAAGGTCGAACCGTAGATGCCCGAGGAGAGCTTGAGGTTCAGTTCGCTGTAGGCATGGATGTATTCATAGGCCTGGAAGCCCATGAAGACCGCCCCCAGCAGGATGGTCAGGAACAGCCACACCGCGGTCTGGGTGCGATGGCCGGCGCGCAGCGCGTGGTGCGAAATGGTCAGCGTCACGCCGGAGGACAGCAGCAGCAAGGTATTGATGGTGGGGATGGGGAACGGGCCCATGGTGGTGAAGTTTTCCACCGTGCCGGCCGGACCGACATTGCCCCACTGGCCGGTGAAGTCGGGCCAGATCAGCTTGTGGTCCAGGTCGGACAGCCAGGGCATGGTGATGCTGCGGGCATAGAACAGCGCACCGAAGAAGGCCGCGAAGAACATCACCTCCGAGAAGATGAACCAGCTCATGCTCCAGCGATAGGACAGGTCGATGCGTTCGCTATAGAGGCCGGACTCGGACTCGCGGATGGCGTCGCCGAACCAGTAGTACAGCACCACCAACACCATCAGGATGCCCAAGATATTGACGTAGGGCGCCCAGGCCACGCCATTGACCCAGGCCGAAGCCCCGAGCATGGTGATGAGCATGGAGATGCCGGCCATCATCGGCCAGCGCGACGGGCCTGGAACGAAGTAATAGGGCGCCTTGGCTTGTTGCGAACTCATGTTCTTCTCCCGGTACGAAATCCGATTGCGATTGCGATTGGCTGGTCTTGCCGGGCATTAAGCGGTATGCAATGCCCTTGCATTCCAGATTCATTTTTTGCTAATGCACTAGGCTTGCTGGCCCTTGGCTCAGCCGCCCCCCGTGGCACGGGCCACCACCAGCTTGACGATGATCACCAGCACCGCCACGAAGATGGCCGCGCCCAGGATGCCGGCGATGATCACGTGCACCGGATTGAGCTTGGCGGCATCCGATTCGTAATCCTTACGCTTGCGCACCCCGAAGAAGGACCAGAACACCGCCTTCATGGTCGCACCGAACGAGGCCTTGCGCTGGGCTGCCTGTTTGAGCTCATCGTTCAAGGGTTCTCCTCATCCTGCCGATCCTGCCGATGCTGCTGACCCCGTCGGCACTGTCGATTTCGCCGTCTTGTCCTTGCCATTGATCTCGAAGAAGGTATAGGACAGCGTGATCGTGGTCACATCCTTGGGCAGCTTGGGATCGATGTAGAACACCACCGGCATCTGCTTGGCCTGGTTCGGTCCCAGCGTCTGCTGGGTGAAGCAGAAGCACTCCACCTTCTTGAAGAAGGCCGCCGACTGCTGCGGCGCATAGCTGGGGATGGCCTGGGCATCGACATTGCGCGCCTGGGTGTTGACCACTTCATAGGTGACCTGCGTCATCTCGCCCGGATGCACCTGCAAGCTGGCCACCGTAGGGCGGAAACGCCACGGTCCCTGGGCGTTGCCATCGAACTCCACCGTGACCACGCGCGACTTGTCGACCTGGCTGTTGGCCGGCGCTTCGACCGTGGCATCCTTGGGCGTGAGGAAGTTCACACCGGTCACTTCGCAGATCTTGCGATAGACCGGGATCAAGGCATAGCCGAAGCCGAACATGAGCACGGCCACCACCACCAGCTTGCGCAGCATCACGCGGTTCAGGCCGCGCTCTGGCTGCTCCTGGTCGGGGTCAGAGGATCGCTTCATTGCGCAAACCAGATGCGGTTGACGAAGATGCCCACGAAGAAGGCCAGCGCCACCAGAGCCAGCAGCAGGCCGGTGCGCAGGTTGTTGGGTTGCTTGCGGGTGGTCATGGTGCACTCCCTGGCATGACGGGGTGAATGGTCTTATCCACAGCGGATCATTTCACCACTGGTGGTTCTTCGAAGGTATGGAACGGCGCCGGGCTGGGCACGGTCCACTCCAGGCCTTCGGCCCCTTCCCAGGGCTTGGCCTCGGCCTGCTTGCCGCCCTTGATGGAGGGGATCACCACGAAGAACAGGAAGTACACCTGCGACAACCCGAAGCCGAAGGCGCCGATGGAGGCGATCATGTTGAAGTCGGTGAACTGCGCCGGGTAATCCGCATAGCGGCGCGGCATCCCGGCCAGGCCCAGGAAGTGCATGGGGAAGAAGGTGATGTTGAAGGTGATCAGCGAGGCCCAGAAGTGGAACTTGCCGCGCCATTCGTTGTACATGAAGCCGGTCCACTTGGGGCCCCAGTAGTAGTAGCCGGCGAAGAGCGCGAACAGCGAACCGGCCACCAGCACGTAGTGGAAGTGCGCCACCACGTAGTAGGTATCCTGCATCTGAATGTCGATCGGCGTGACCGCCAGGATCAGGCCGGTGAAGCCGCCCATGGTGAAGACGAAGATGAAACCCACCGAGAACAGCATCGGTGTCTCGAAGGTCATGGAGCCGCGCCACATGGTGGCGATCCAGTTGAAGATCTTCACGCCAGTAGGTACGGCAATCAACATGGTGGCGTACATGAAGAACAATTGCGCGGTGACCGGCATCCCGGTGGTGAACATGTGGTGCGCCCAGACGATGAAGGACAGGATCGCAATCGAGGCAGTGGCATACACCATCGAGGCATAGCCGAACAACGGCTTGCGGGCGAAGGCCGGGATGATCTGCGAGACGATGCCGAAGGCCGGCAGGATCATGATGTAGACCTCGGGGTGACCGAAGAACCAGAAGATGTGCTGGTACATCACCGGGTCACCACCGCCGGCGGCGTTGAAGAAGGAGGTGCCGAAGTGACGGTCGGTCAAGGTCATGGTGATGGCGCCGGCCAGCACCGGCATCACGGCAATGAGCAGATAGGCGGTAATGAGCCAGGTCCAGCAGAACATGGGCATCTTCATCAGCGTCATGCCGGGGGCGCGCATGTTGAGGATGGTGACGATGATGTTGATCGAGCCCATGATGGAAGAGGCGCCCATGATGTGCATGGCGAAGATGCCCATGTCCATGCCGGGCCCCATCTGGGTCGATAGCGGCGCATACAGCGTCCAGCCGGCTGCCGTGGCGCCACCAGGGGCCAGGAAGGAACCGGCCAGGAGCAGCGCTGCCGGTGGCAGCAGCCAGAACGAGAAGTTGTTCATGCGCGCAAAGGCCATGTCGGAGGCGCCGATCTGCAAGGGGATCATCCAGTTGGCGAAGCCCACGAAGGCCGGCATGATCGCACCGAACACCATCACCAAGCCGTGCATGGTGGTCAACTGGTTGAAGAATTCAGGCCGGAAGAATTGCAGGCCCGGCTGGAACAGTTCGGCCCGGATCAGCAAGGCCAGCACGCCTCCCGAGAGCAGCATGGTGAACGAGAACCACAGGTAGAGCGTGCCGATATCCTTGTGGTTGGTGGCGAACAGCCAGCGCCGCCAGCCGTGCGGATGGTCGTGTGAATGGTCATCGTGCCCATGCCCATGCGCGTGATCGTGGGAATGATCGGGGGCGTGATCGACGGTGGTAGTCATGTCCGGTTCTCCAAACGATTACTTGCGGGCGGCCAGCACTTCGGCCGGCTGCACGATGTTTTCCTGGGCCTTGTTGGACCAGTTGTTGCGCGTGTAGGTGATCACGGCGGCGATTTCGGTGTCGTTCAAGATGCCCTTCCAGGCCGGCATGGCGTTCTTGCCGTTGAGCACCAGGTGGATCTGGGTCGCCTTGGGGCCGTTGACCACGGCGCTGCCATCGAGCGCCGGGAAGGATCCCGGCACGCCCTTGCCATTGGCCTGGTGGCAGACCACGCAGTTGGCGACATAGACCTTCTCGCCACGCTGCTTCAACTCATCCACCGTCCAGACCTTGCTGGGATCATCGGCCTTGGCGGCCATTTCCTTCTTCTTGCCATCGACCCATTTCTTGTAGTCGTCTTCGCTGACCACGTTGACCACGATGGGCATGAAGGCGTGATCCTTGCCGCATAGTTCCACGCACTGACCGCGATAGGTACCGATCTTCTCGGCGCGGAACCAGGTATCGCGCACGAAGCCGGGAATGGCATCCTGCTTCACGCCGAAGGCCGGAATGGTCCAGGAGTGGATCACGTCATTGGCGGTGGTGACCAGGCGCACCTTCTTGTTGACCGGCACCACCACGGGGTTGTCGACCTCGATGAGGTAGTTGTCGTTTTTCTTCAGTGCCGGATCGGTGATCTGCTCGCGCGGCGTTGCCAGACTGGAGAGGAAGGAGATTCCTTCACCTTCGCCCTTCAGATAGTCATACCCCCACTTCCACTGCATCCCGGTGACCTTGATGGTGAGGTCGGCGTTGGAGGTGTCCTTCATCGCCACCACCGTCTTGGTGGCCGGCAGGGCCATGCCGATGACGATCAGGAATGGCACCACGGTCCAGGCGATTTCCACCGAAGTGCTTTCGTGGAAGCTGGCGGCCTTGTGACCGACCGACTTGCGGTGCTTGATGATGGAATAGAACATCACCCCGAACACGGCCACGAAGATGAGCAGGCAGATCACCAGCATCATGATGTGCAGGTCGTAGATCTGCTCGGCGATCTTGGTCACCGGCGGCTGGAAGTTGGTCTGCAGCACGGCCGGCCCCCCCGGACTGTCCACCACTGCCCAGGCCGGCAAGCCGGCCGTCAGCAGCGAGGCACCGAGGGACAAGGTTTGAAGGCGCTTCGCAAGTTTCATGGATTTCCTCTAGAGCCCAACAATTTATAAGAATGAGAGTGCGGCCGTCCCGCCAAGCCTGGCGGCCAGTTCGCGTTCCAGCTCCTGCGCGAAGGCGCGTCGTTGCCACTGGTTTGTGAACCGCCCCACATGCACGCACTGCCCCCCGCTTTCCAGCGCCACCAGTGCCTGGTGACCGATGGCCACGATCACGCGCAGGCCCTGCAACGGCAACTTGCTGCGCTGCCGGCGGTCGCCCTCGATCAGTTCGACCAGCAGGCCATCCGCCTCCAGCACCACCACTTCGCAATCCGTGGCATGACGGGCGTAGACCAGCATGGCCGCGCCCACTGCCAATAATTCAATGACTGAAAAAACCAGGATGGTCCAAGCGCCATGGAGCGTAAAGCCCAGCGCGACCGTGAGTGAAACCATACAAAGGATTGCGAAGACCCACGCCAGCTGGCGTGGCGCAATCGAACAATTGCGCTTCAGTATCCATTCCCGCGTCTCCATAGCACCTCGCCAGCATGATGGGCAGTCGAGCGTGTCTCTGTTTCGCACCGCTGGGAAGTCTCACTGGATGGCGGCGGCCCGGTGTTGCTGGGTGGCCGGCCTGTTACTGGCGCTATCCGTGGCTATCCGTTTTGCGGTCTTTATTTATTCTTGCTATTTGTTCTTGCTGGGATTTCTTTATGTGAATTTTTTTACTGATTTGAGTATAAGGGCTAACCTCGCCATGGATCAAGCACGCACCGCGGCATTGTCGGCAATGGGCTTTTGCGCTGTTACGGCGAGTCACAACACATCCCGCAAAACCAGCATGGACGCGGCTTTGCGCAGGATGCGCCGATCCCGAAGGAACACTGGGCGTCACCTCACAGCAACGATGCCGGCTGCCAGATAGTGCTGTGCAACCAAGCCGGATATGAAATGGTGACTATCGCGGTGGACGTTCGAAGCGAATGATGCTCTCGCCGGCCGCGGTGGTCTTGGGCACCGGGCGGAACGCATGGCCGTAGACGATCTCGAAGCTCAGCGGGATCTTGCCATCGGGTTTACGCATGGCCTCGAAGGCCGCCAGCAGGCGCTGGTACTGGTCGCGGCTCATCATGCTGCGGCGCCGCGACTCCAGCGGGTTGCCACCCCAGGCGCGTACGTCTTCCAGCAGGCGCTGCGGTGTCTCATAGGTGACGGTGATGGTTTCCATGTCCATCACCGGCGTGGAAAAGCCGGCATTGACCAGCATGTCGCCGAAGTCGTGCATATCGACGAAGGGCAAGGTGTGCGGCGCCAGATCGATCTGCTCGAAGGCGCTGCGCACCTCGCGCAGGGTATCGGGGCCGAAGCAGGAAAACATCAGCAAGCCCTCCACCCGCAGCACGCGCCGCCATTCGGCGAACACCCGATCAGGCTGGGGATGCCAGTGCAGGGCCAGGTTGGACCAGACCAGGTCCAGCGCATTGGGGGTCAGCGGCAAGCGGGCGAAATCGGCGCAGGCCAGTTGCGGGCCGTTGCCGCTGGGGGGCGAACCCAGCCACTTGTTGATGGAGCCGAACAGGCGGTTCATCGCCGTCTGCGCGCCGCGCTGGTGGTCGGCCGCCTTGGCCAACATGGCATAGGCGCCATCCAGACCGATCACCTGGGCTTGCGGGTAGCGCTTCTGCAACACCGGCAGGTCGGCGCCCTCGCCGCACCCGGCGTCCAGGACTTCACGCGGGTCGATCTTCACCAGCGCCAGGCGCTCCTGCATCCGTGCCGAGACTTCACGCCGCAGGAAATCGGACTCGGCCACCCGTTGTGGCTGGCCGAAGCGACGGCGCACCAGGGGCAGGTCGATGGGAGCGCTCAGCTTGGCGCTGGCAGAAGGAGGCGGCAGGGACATCGGGTGAGGGCGTCGGCAAACGCAATAGGGAAACAGGTAAGCAGCAGATCCACGGGGGCTGATGCGATAATGCGCGTAGTTTAGTCGAAATCCATTTTTCCCGGGCGCAGCTAGCATGGATGTCAAACCCGCAAAACCCGCCACCGCAACGCCCCAGGCCAAGCCGGGCAGCGCTTACCGCGCCATCGGCGGCCCACCCGCGCGGCCAGGCAAAGCGACCGGCCCCGGCTGGCTGCAGCGCCTCTTGGCGCAGTTGCCGCAACTGCTGCCCTCTTCCTGCGCGCTGTGCGGCGCGGCCGGGCGCGAGACCCTGTGCGCCCCCTGCCACAAGCGCTTCTATACCCGCCAGCACCGCCGCTGCATCCAGTGCGCCATGCCCATGCCGGTGACTGGCAAGGAACTGCGCTGCGGCGCCTGCCTCAAGGATCGCCCGGCCTTCGATGCCACCATCGTGGCCACCGATTATTTTGCCCCTTCCGACCAGCTGGCCCTGGCCCTGAAATTCGGTGGCGACCTGCGACTGGCGCCGCTGCTGGCCCGGCTGATCTACGACGCCACCCGCCGCAACCCGGTCCCGGGCAGCGACGTGCAGTTGCCGCTGCCCACCGTGCTGGCGCCGGTACCGCTGGGCCTGGCGCGGCTACAGGAACGCGGCTTCAACCAGGCGCTGGAAATTGCCCGCCCGCTGGGCCAGTTGCTGGATATTCCGGTACAGGCGCGCCTGCTCGAACGCAAGAAGGAAACCCAGGCGCAATCGGCGCTGCCGGTGGGCGCACGCGCCCGCAACGTGCGCTCGGCCTTCGCCCTGCCCTTCGCCGCCATGGACCAGGTGCGCGGACTACACGTGGGCATCGTGGATGATGTGATGACCACCGGCGCCACCTTGAATGAAGTGGCCATCGTGCTCAAGCGGCACGGCGCCCGGCGCGTGACCAACCTGGTCTTTGCGCGCACCCTGCCGACCTGAACCGGGTCGGCGATCTTTTTATTGCAGGAGAGTTTTTTGTTCCACGTCGTCCTGGTCGAGCCGGAGATCCCTCCCAATACCGGCAACATCATCCGCCTGTGCGCCAATACCGGCGCCCAACTGCACCTGGTGGAGCCGCTCGGCTTCCCGCTCGATGATGCCAAGATGCGGCGCGCCGGACTGGACTACCACGAATATGCCAACATGCAGGTGCATCCCGACTGGGATAGCTTCCTGGCCCAGCGCCGGCAAGATCCGCAATTCGATGCAAGGCGCATGTTCGCCATGACCACGCATGGCTCCACGCCCTTTGCGGGCCTGACGTTCCAGCCGGGCGACACCTTCGTGTTCGGCTCCGAGACCCGCGGCCTGGCCCCCGAGCGGCGCGAATCCTTCCCCACCGCGCAACGCATCCGCTTGCCGATGCGGCCGGGCAATCGCAGCATCAACCTGTCCAACACGGTGGCGGTGGTGGTATATGAAGCTTGGCGCCAGAATGGCTATGACGGCGGCAGTTGAACGCGCCCAGTCGGAACGTGGCTTAGAAAAAGTGAAGTAACAGGTAAGAAAACAAAAGGCCGTCCAGCGCAGTGCTGAACGGCCTTTTGCCTTTTGCTCCAGGGCTGGGCTGCGGTCAATGTCAGCCCAGCAACAGCGCATCATCCGAGAGCTTCTCCCCGCGCGTCTGCTCGAACATCTTCAGCAGGTCCGGCACGTCCAGCCCGGCGCGTTCCGGGCCCGACACATCCAGCACCACGCGGCCCTGGTGCAGCATCACGGTGCGATCACCATAGTCCAGTGCCTGACGCATACTGTGGGTCACCATCATGGTGGTGAGCTTGCCCTCGGCCACGATCTTGGCCGTCAACTCCAGCACGAAGGCGGCGGTCTTGGGGTCGAGCGCAGCCGTGTGCTCATCGAGCAGCAGGATGCGCGACGGCTGCAACGAGGCCATCAACAGACTCACCGCCTGGCGCTGGCCGCCGGAGAGCAGGCCGATGCGGTCGGTCAGGCGGTTTTCCAGACCCAGGTTCAGGATCGCCAGCTTTTCGCGGAACAGCTCGCGCATCTTGCCGCGAATGGCGAAGTGGAAGCCGCGACGGCGGCCACGGGCCATGGCCAGGGCCATGTTCTCTTCGATGGTCAGCGCTTCACAAGTACCGGCCATCGGGTCCTGGAACACGCGCGCCACCATGCCGGCACGATCCCAGGCCTGCTTGCGGGTGACGTCGGTGCCGTCGATTTCGATCTTGCCGCTATCGACCAGCAGGTCACCGGAGATGGCATTGAGGAAGGTGGACTTGCCGGCGCCATTGGAGCCGATCACGGCCACGAACTGGCCGGTCGGGATTTCCAGCGAGAGGCCGCGCAGGGCCGGGTTCTCGATGGGGGTACCGGGATTGAAGGTGATCTTGAGATCGGTGGCTTTCAACATCTCAGGCTCCCTTTCTCAGCAGTTTCAACTTGCGCTTGCCCATGGGCAGCACCAGGGCCAGCATCACCAGCACGGCGGTGACCAGGTTCAGGTCTTGCGCCTGCAGGCCGATGAAGTCGCTATTGAGCGCCAGCGCGATGAAGAAGCGATACAGGATCGCCCCCAGGATCACCGCCAGCGTGGTCCACACCAGGCGCCGCGCCGGCAGGATGTTCTCGCCGATGATGACGGCCGCCAGGCCGATGACGATGGTACCGATGCCCATCGAGATGTCGGAACCACCCTGGGTCTGGGCAAACAGTGCACCGGCCAGCGCCACCAGCGAATTGGCCAGGGCCATGCCGGCCAGCGTGGCGCGACCGGTGGCGATGCCCTGGGCGCGCGCCATGCGGGCGTTGGCGCCAGTGGCGCGCATGGCCAGGCCGATCTCGGAAGAGAAGAACCAGTCCAGCAGCAGCTTGGCGGCGGTCACCACCACCAGCAGGATCAGCGGACGGCCGACATAGTCGGGGATCCAGTCCGGCTGCAGGATGGTGAAGATGGTCGGCTCGGAAATCAAGGGCACGTTGGGCTTACCCATCACGCGCAGGTTGATCGAGTACAGCGCGATCATCATCAGGATACTGGCCAGCAGATCCATGATCTTCAAGCGCACGTTGAGCCAGGCGGTAATGAAACCGGCCAGCGCACCGGCCAGCAGGGCCACGAAGGTGGCCAGGAAGGGATTGTAGCCGGCGGCGATCATGGTGGCCGCCACGGCGCCGCCCAGCGGGAAGCTGCCGTCGACGGTCAGGTCAGGAAATACCAGGATGCGGAAGGAAATGAGCACGCCGAGGGCGACCAGACTGAAGATCAGGCCGATCTCCAAGGCGCCCAGGAGGGTATACAGCGACATAAAAGGACTTTCTTAAAAAAACACATTCGGCCAGGCGCGGTACGCCCATGCCGAATGTCTTCTGCGTGGCGCTGGCACAGCACGGGTGGTGCGGCGCCAGCGGTGCATGGCCGACAAATCAGGTCACGCTGGGTTGAGTACTTAGTTAAGCACCTTGGTGGCCGACTTCAGGAACTCCGGCGACAGGGTCACGCCCTGCTTTTGCGCCGCCGAAGTATTGACGTACAGCTCCAGGTTCTTGACCGGGGAAGAGGCGATATCGCCAGCCTTTTCCCCCTTCAGGATACGGGCCACGACCTTGCCGGTCTGGCGCCCCATGTCGTAGAAATTCACGCCCAGGGCGGCGACCGCACCACGCTTGACGCTGCCGGTGTCCGACGCGATCAGCGGGATCCTGGCGTCGTTGCAGACCTTGGCCAGCGATTCGAAGACCGACACCACGTTGTTGTCGGTGGTGGTGTACATCACATCGATCTTGCCGATCAGGCTCTTGGCGGCTGGCGCCACATCCACCGAACGCGGGGCGGCGGCTTCCACCAGGGTCAGGCCGGCCTTCTGCAACTCGCCCTTGAGGTTGTTCAGGGCCGACACGGAATTGGCTTCGCCCGGATTGTAAACCACGCCCACGCGTTTGGCCTCAGGCACCACGCGCTTGATAATCTCGACCTGCTTGACCGGGTCCAGCATGTGCGACAGGCCCGTCACGTTGGTGCCGGAGGGCTTCCAATCCTTGACCAGTTGCGCCGCCATGGGGTCGGCGATGGCCGAGTAGACGATGGGAATGGTCTTGGTCGCGGCCACCAGCGGCTGCGCCGAGGGGGTGCCGATGGCCACGATCACGTCCGGGTTGTCACCCACGAACTTCTTGGCGATCTGGCCGGCGGTACCGGCATTGGCCTGGGCGCTCTGGAAATCCCACTTCAGGTTCTTGCCGGGCTCGAAGCCTTCGGCGATCAGTTCATCCTTGGTGCCGTCGCGCACGGCGTCCAGCGCCGGGTGTTCGACGAAGGAGGTGATGGCCACCACCTTCTCGGCCGCCAGGGCCGAGGCACAGATGGCGCTTAAGGCCAGCGCACCGGCAATGGCGCGCAATGACTTCGATACTGCAAACATGGTCCTCTCCTCGTTCATGGTGATCAGGCCTCGGCGTTCCTCTCGACCGGGCCCGTTATGTGTATGGGCAAACAATCGCTACGGTGCTGCCGCCGAATAAAGAAGATCCCGCGTCGCAGCGGGATCTTCCATACCGGGCTCGGTTTATTGCTTGATGACGGTCTTGGCCGAATTCACCAGTTCCGGCGCCAGGGTCACGCCCTGCTTCTGGGCGGCGGCGGTGTTGACGAACAGTTCCAGCTTGCTGCTGGTGGCCGAGGCGATGTCGCCCGGCTTTTCACCCTTGAGGATGCGGCCGACCACCTTGCCGGTCTGGCGGCCCAGATCGTAGTAGTTCACGCCCAGGGCGGCGATGGCGCCACGCTTGACGCTGTCGGTGTCGGACGCCACCAGCGGGATCTTGGCATCGTCGCCGACCTTGACCAGCGCTTCATAGGCCGAGACCACATTGTTGTCGGTGTTGGTGTAGATCACATCGACCTTGCCGATCAGGCTCTTGGCGGCCGAGCCGACGTCCACCGAACGCGGGGCGGCGGCTTCCACCAGGGTCATGCCGGACTTGGCCAGCAGTTCCTTCAAGGCCTTGACCACCACGGCGGAATTGGCTTCACCGGGGTTGTAGACCATGCCCACGCGCTTGGCCTTGGGCACCACGCGCTTGATCAAATCGACTTGCTTGTCCAGTTCCAGCAGGTCGGACACGCCCGTGACGTTGGTGCCGGAAGGCTTCCAGTCCTTCACCAGTTGTGCCGCCACCGGATCGGTGACGCCCGAATAGACCACCGGGATGCTCTTGGTGGCGGCCACCACGGCCTGGGCCGAGGGGGTGGCGATGGCCACGATCACATCCGGCTTGTCGCCGATGAACTTGCGGGCGATCTGGGCGGCGGTGCCGGTGTTGCCTTGGGCGCTCTGGTATTCCCACTTCAGGTTCTTGCCGGCGTCGAAGCCTTCTTCCTTCAACTCGTCCTTCACGCCGTCACGGATGGCGTCCAGGGCCGGGTGCTCGACGATGGCGGTCACAGCGACGGACTTCTCGGCGGCCATGGCCGGGGCGGCACAGACGGCGGCCAGGGACAGGGCGGCGACCAGCGCGCGCAACGTCAGCTTGTGGTGATAGGACATGCAGTCTCCCTTGGAAAAATGGATGGAATACCCGAAAAAGAGGGTAAGTCTAGCCTAGCGGATGTGAACAATCAATTTGCATGAAGGCGGGCCGGCCACGCCGGTGGCGGGCGCACAGGGCACTCGCGTTCTGCGCCATTCTGCGCCATCAAGCGGCGGGGCATGATCGGCATCAACCGTGCGCCCGGGCAACCTAGGGGGCGGTTGCTATAATCCCTGCCCATGTCTTCCCGCCACGCCTTCCTCCATCCCGCTCCCCGCCGCCGCTGGCTGCGGCGGCCGGCATGGGGTTGCCTGTGGCTGGTACTGGCCCTGGTGGCGGCCCCCTGGTGGCAGCAGGCCGCTGCGCGCAGCCTGGGGGACGTGCCGGCCATGGCCATTTGCAGCGTCGGGGGTGGTAACAGCGGCAATGCCCCGGCGCACCTGACAGCCGGCCATTGCCCCTTGTGCTGCGGCCACCAGGCGGCCACGCCTGCCCCGAGTTCGGGCTGGGATGGCGCTCCCGTGCCGGCAATGAGCTATCCGCTGGCGCGCGCGCTGCCGCCGCTGCGCTCGGCCAGCCTGGTGCCGGGTTCGTCCCAGGCGCGTGCGCCGCCTGCCTGATCAGCGCCGTCCCTTGGGCCTTTGCGCCCACCCTTGCTGGCCGCTGGCCCGCTTATCAGGAATCGAAACGACAACCAGGACTCAACGATATGAAACATTTTTTCCAACGCACGGCCACCCTGGCCATCACCGCTGCCCTGCTGGCGGCCGCTCCGCTGTCGCAGGCGCATGACTACAAGCTGGGCCAGCTCGATATCGGCCACCCCTACGCCCGCGCCACCGTGCCGGGCCAGCCGGCTGCCGGCGCCTATCTGAGCATCGAAAACAAGGGCAGCACGCCGGACCGCCTGGTGGCAGTGTCTTCGCCAGTGGCCAAGTCGGGCGAGATCCATACCATGGCCATGGAAGGCAATGTGATGAAGATGCGCGAGCTCGATGGCGGGCTGGAAGTCAAACCCGGTCAGAAGATCGCCATGCAACCGGGCAATGGCTACCACATCATGTTGATGGGCCTGTCCAAGCCGCTACAGGCGGGTGACAAGGTGCCGGCCACACTGACCTTCGAGAAGGCCGGCAAGATCGAGGTGACCTTCAACGTCGAAGACCGTGCGGCCACCACGGCTGGCAAGGATGACATGAAGGATATGAAGGACATGAAGGGTCACATGCACCACTGAACCGGCCCGGCTGACTCAGCCGGTTCCTGACATGACAAGGCCGGCAGCGAGCAATGCTCCTGCCGGCCTTGTTCTTTTTGACTGCGTGGCGCGCTCAGCCGGCCAGCTTGCGCACCTTGGCCAGCAGCTTGGTGGTGGAGCGGTCATGCTCGAAGGCAATGGCCAGCACCTGGCCACCATAGGCCGCCACGGCCTGGCCTTCGGGGATGGCGTGCATGTCGTAGTCGCCGCCCTTGACGTAGATCTCCGGGTGCGCCTGCTGCACCGCTTCCAGGGCGGTATCTTCATCGAAGGGGACCACCAGCGCCACCGACTCCAGGGCGGCCAGCACCGCCATGCGGTCTTCGCAGGTGTTGATGGGACGGTCATCGCCCTTGCCCAGGCGCTTGACGGAGGCGTCAGTGTTGACCGCCACCACCAGCGATGCCCCCTGGGCGCGGGCCTGCGCCAGGTAGGTCACGTGGCCGCGATGCAGGATGTCGAACACGCCATTGGTCATCACCACCGGCTTGGGCAATTGGGCCACGCGCTGCTGGAGTTGGTCGCGGGTGCAGAGTTTGGATTCGAAGTCGGCCATCTTGAGCGGGATCGGTTCGGGTGGGCTTGGGGGTGCAGGATGAAAAAAGCCGCAACCTCAGTTGCGGCTTGTTGCGGCTTTTGCAATTGTACTGCCTTACTGCCGGACAACCTTTGCCGCTGGAGCGACCTATGAAGTTTTCTTCAGTCTCAGGCAGCCGCCGCGCCCGGCGGGCAGATGCGCTGGGTCACTTCCTTGCNGTAGCGGTTGAGCTCCTGGACGTTGCTGAAAGTACGTTCGAACAGCAGCGACATGTTGTGCAGGATGC
>NZ_BADI01000225.1:0-1759 GCF_000333555.1 Herbaspirillum sp. B65
TCGGCCAGAACGTGCGCCTGGTGTCCTATGCCATGCACTGGATCAAGGCCGAGATTCACGAGTACATCCTGAAGAACTGGCGCCTGGTCAAGGTGGCTACCACCAAGGCCCAGCGCAAGCTGTTCTTCAACCTGCGCAGCCACAAGGAAGGCCTGGACGCGATGACCCCGGCCCAGGTCGAGGCCCTGGCCAAGACCCTGGACGTCAAGCGCGAAGAAGTGATCGAGATGGAAACCCGTCTGTCCGGTCGCGACATCGCCCTGGAATCGCCCACCGATGACGATGATGACAAGTTCGCGCCGATCGCTTATCTGTCCTCTGACAACTCGGAGCCGACCCGCGTGATCGAGGCCAAGCAGTACGACCGCCTGCAATCCGAAGGCCTGGAAGCCGCCCTGTCCAAGCTGGACGACCGCTCGCGCCGTATCGTCGAAGCCCGCTGGCTGGCCAATGACGATGGCTCGGGTGCGACCCTGCATGAGCTGGCCGACGAATTCGGCGTCTCGGCCGAACGTATCCGCCAGATCGAGGCAGTGGCGCTGAAGAAGATGAAGACGGCGTTGCAGGCTTATTCCTGATCGATTCTTCAGGCCGCTTCAGCAGCACCCACAAGAAAGGCGCCCGCGGGCGCCTTTCTTTTCATCCAAACGATTTATATCGTTTATCTCTTTTCCTACGCCATCAAGACAGCAACAGCTTGATGTCATGCGCCAGCGTCTGCGGCCCCTGGCCATGCTTGACGAAGAGGCGAATGTGGCCCTGCGGATCGAACACATAGCTGCCCGCAGTGTGGTCCATGGTATAGCTGCCCGGCTGCTTGCCCGGCACCTTCTGGTAGAACACCTTGAATTCCTTGGCCACTTTCTCAGTCTGCGGCAGATCGCCGCGCAGGCCCAGGAAGCGCTTGTCGAAGGCCGGCACGTATTGCGCCAGCACCTGCTGGGTATCGCGCTCGGGATCGACGGTGACGAACAGAACCTGCACCCGATCGGCATCCGGGCCCAATTCCTTCATGACGTTGGACATCTCCACCATGGTGGTGGGGCACACGTCCGGGCATTGCGTATAGCCGAAGAACATCACCACCACCTTGCCCTTGAAATCGGCCAGGGTGCGCGGCTGGCCGTTATGGTCGGTCAGGGCGAAGTCCTTCGCATAATCCAGGCCGGTGACGTCGGTGTTGTTGAACTTCAGTTCAGGCTTGGACTGGCCGCAGGCCGCCAGCAGGGTTGCGCAAGCGGCCAGCAGCAGCGCCGAGAGAAATCTTTTCATGAGTTCAGAAACTGCGGAACAGGAAATAGTGATCCACCAGCAGCACCGCGAACAGGATCGACAGGTAGATGATGGAATAGGCAAAGGCCTTGCGGGCGATCAGGTCGGTGTAGTGACGATAGATCTGCCACGAATACCAGAAGAAGATCGCGCCCAGCACGATGGCCGTGCCCAGGTAGATCAGGCCGCTCATGCCGATGGCAAAGGGCAACATGCTCACCGCCAAGAGCGCAATGGTGTACATCAGGATGTGCAGCTTGGTCACGTCCATGCCATGCGTGATGGGCAGCATCGGCAGGCCCGACTTGGCGTAGTCGTCGCGGCGGTACATGGCCAGCGCCCAGAAGTGCGGCGGGGTCCAGATGAAGATGATCATCACCAACACCCAGGCCTGCATCGGCACGTCATTGGCCATCGCTGCCCAGCCCAGCGCGGGCGGCATGGCACCGGCCAGGCCTCCGATGACGATGTTCTGCGAGGTGGCCGT
>NZ_BADI01000224.1:0-4605 GCF_000333555.1 Herbaspirillum sp. B65
CAAATGAAGATTTTTTGTGAGAAACGGATCTGCGAGCCTTCTAGCAATCTCCGGTATGAACCTGCTGTGATCTGCCACAGACTCTAGATGTGGCTTGGCTGCGGCGAGAAATTCACGAGATTGTCTCCCCAGCTTCAAATGGTTATATAGAATTTGGCGCCGTTCGTCCGCAGTAAGTTCGTGCACATCAATGACAACCTGACTTTCCTGAAGTAGAGGAAAGGCACTTTCCTTCAGATCTTTCCGCGCACGGTTATAGATGTAGTCCCTTGATGTCATCACGACACGACTGTCGCTACGAAGTAGCGCCTTCACCTCGTTAAGAACGTGGTTCCAATCGGAAACAAGGCCGCTTTCATACTGAGTGACTCCGAAGCAATCGTCGATCCAAAAAAGTTGGGTGGGTTCCTTGGGGTTCCAATGATCGACGATCGATTTGGGCGTCGGCAACTTAATCACTGACGCTCCCCACTGGTCAGCAGATGACATTGCAAGTAGCGATGCTATGGTCGTTTTTCCTGAAGCAGGCTCACCGACGAGAAGTACGAAGCCGTGTGTATTGAGTGCTCGGGCAGCTTTTCGATAGGATTCCGTCAGAACGACTTTTGCCAAATCTTCGCGCATAGATTCAAGTACCGCTGTGGCCTGTGCATAAGCCCGTTCGTCTAGGATCTGGCTTAGGTCGCCAAGTCCATAAACCCTCGGCACCATCATCCTTAAATGTTTACTTTCAAGGATCTGAGCCTCCAGCCAGTCGACGCCAAATATACGAATTTCTTTAACGCCAGCCTCTTCCAATCTCTTCTTTATTTTCAGATCGGTCTCGGCAGAAACGCCCGCATTCGTCATTAAAATGTAAACATCACATTCGTTCTTGCTGACTAATCGAGCTACTTTCTCGAACTCCTCTTCGAGATCGGAAGGTGTCAGGTTATAGCCGACGCGAGAGGTGAATTTACATTGGATAACGAATCGACCAGAAAGCGACTCATCGTTTTGTTGGCGCCAGGAGCCCGCAAATGCGCCATCTCGGCCTCCATCATTCGAGTCGAGGAAGGACTGAACAGTTTGCCCAAGAACTTCGCGCGAGACGGACAGGCATAATTGTTGGAAACTGTGCCAGCCTATAGTGTGAAGATGAAACATGAAAATCTGAGGCCTTTTTATCTTAAAGGCTTGGCTTGCAGCAGCCATCCTTTATCTTAGATTTCAAATCATCAAGGAGAAGACCCACCCTTTATGAATTCCAATGCCCTGATGGCTAAATTCTCCCAGCCGGAAAAATGCCCATTCAGACTAGATACTGACCGATTTCCCGTAACCATGATCGTACCTCGTCGTTGACATCCGACACGGTCAACCTTTCAGCGGTCATCCTGTCAACTGCGTCACGATTCAATCTACGTTTAGCATTACTGGCTTTTTTGGAACGTTTTTCTGCATCGAGCGTGACCCATGCATTTGGTGAGCCTGACGCAGCATGAATCTCTTCTGCGACTCTGGTCGGAACGTCATCGAACGCGGCAATGACACCGAGATTTACATTTAGCGCCTCTTGAATCGCCTCAAAGTGAAGGAGATTTTCCATCTCCCTGCATGTAGTGGTATATGCCATGCAGGCGCCACCCCGAGCGTTTACCCGGGCTGCAGCTTCGTGGTATTTAGGGAGCTGTGGTGGTGGATTGTCCCGATCCATGATGTGTACTTCGGCTACGGCTAGGCCTTGCAATCGATTTGTCCATAGCTCCAGCGTAGAGCCTCCCATTGGAATGTAGATCAATTTTCCATTAGCCTCAGCATCTTGGAGGTTTGGGATATCTTGTTCAGTAGCAGAAAGAATCCCCGAAATTCGATTGAGAAATTCAATATCATTTGGCCCTTCCACACCAACGAAAACGCGGACTTCGTGGTTTGGGAGG
The DNA here is from genome assembly GCF_000333555.1 of Herbaspirillum sp. B65. Classification (NCBI taxonomy): domain Bacteria; kingdom Pseudomonadati; phylum Pseudomonadota; class Betaproteobacteria; order Burkholderiales; family Oxalobacteraceae; genus Herbaspirillum; species Herbaspirillum sp. B65. The sequence goes on from NZ_BADI01000224.1 coordinate 1,920, forward strand.
ACACCAAGGGTCTCACGGAGGCGGATGACAGCATCAGGACTAGACGGCGCTAGAGAGCGCTCTCCATTCTGATTAATCTCGATGAAGCGTAACTGTTCCTGATTGATTCGTCGGGCGATGAGCGGATTATGGGTCGTCATCAAGACTTGCGTCGACGGAGACTGGGATAGTTCGATCAATGCTTCCAGCAAAACAAGTTGATTGTTTGGGTGTTGCGACGTTTCTGGTTCCTCGATTGCAAGAATGATGTCTGGTGCACCTCGGCCGTTTGCCAGCTGTTCGGCTTTGGCTCTAAAGAAGTTAACCAGGAATAGCCTTCTCACGCCGCTCCCTCGCTTGTTCAAGGGGATCTGCCCCTCCCCGGTAAGTGATACGGCGAAACCCTTCGCCCAGTTGAACGGCGAAAATACTGGGTTGAGCTCAGCCGCGAGGCCGGGATCCATTTCGCGTAACTTCTCGATCGTTGCGTGTGTCACTGCGGCCACTTGATCTCGCACGTATGCGCCAATAGCATTAAGTTCTGCTTCTCTACCAACGATTGCTTCACGGATAGCGAACTTGATTGGGTCTTGAGCTTCCGCATCTTGGTCCGAACTTGGGCGGTCGGAGCGGAAGAGTTGGTAAAGTGGGAGTGCGTTTTGTAGCGGCTTCCAGATTGTGCTTTTGATTTCGATTGCTACCTCTTGAAGCTCCAAGTCTGCTTGAGGTACAGAGCTCCAGATCGCATGCCGAAGTGCTGACTTAATTGTCTGATTAACTCCTTGGAGATCAACGTTAAGTTCTTGTGCGCGCCGCCGTAGCTCGGCGATGGAGAGGTCGAATAGATCGTTAAAGCGAGGGGCGGTTGGGTGAAGCGCCTTTACAAATACGTGTTCGCATTTAGGCGTCGCCCCAGTAAATTTCTTTGTTACCTCAAGCTGGCCTTGCGCGTTGAGAAGGTATTCGGTCGCCGGCGATATCAAGGCATCGGAGTCTAGAATTAGCGTCGCCTGAATCGAGCTAAAGAAACAGGTAATTTCAATCGCGTCCGCGTTTCGAGCTCCAATTGATCTATCTTCAGCATCTAGCTTCTCTAGATTGAAAAAGGCATCTAGCGCTTCAAGAACTGTCGATTTTCCCGCGTCATTTTTGGCGATAATGCATGTCAGGATGTCGATCGGAACATAAAACGCCGCACGATAGCACCTAAAATTGCTTATCAGAACTCCTTCCAGCTTCATATCTTAATCCCCGTATGTTGTTTTGAGATTAGATAACGTTACATCAGCTGAAAGGTAACTGTCCATGTAGTCTGAATTGGCTGATTACCTTAGTTCAAGTAAAAAAGTCTATGAATGCTGGGCCGCGCAGTGCCGGGGTGGAGCTCCACGCAAAAGCATTCTCAATTCATTGAAGTATTTACGACTCAGATACCTCTATCTACGTCGTGTCCAGATCTAGATCACTTTCTCAATCATGAAGAAAATCACCAATTCCACGTTTGAGTTCGCCAATAACAGCGCGGTAGAGAGGCTTCGCGCACAGTGTGAGGCTGCGGCTTTCCCGTTCCAACAGTTTCATGGGCTGAGTGAAATAGCCCGCAGTGTGTCATCGGCAGCCCAGGTGGCAAGGATGTTTGAGTCCGATTCAGTACGAGCGATACGAGAGATAAATCGCCAAATTACTGTGCAAGACAATCTTCGTGACACATTTACCCAGATATCTTCTGCCTCTCACGCAATTCGGGAGCTGGTGCAAAATGAATTAAGCAGACCGACGCACTTCAAAAATGAGTTCCTACGGCCGCAGATGATTGATTTTGATATGTATGGCGACTCAGTCAGACAGTTTCAGAAGTCTTTAGCTGAGCTGAGGGAAGTCCCAGAGTATATTGCGAACCTGCAGCGTCACGCATTTGGAGGTGTCGCAATTCAGGAAATTGTAAAAAAACCGGGTGGGCACATTCCGCTCTAGCGGCTGCCGATGCAGCGAGGAAATCGCTAGATGACCACTGGGAGACAGTTTTAGATGCAAGTGTCGCCGATTTCGACGGCGGCAAATTGGAAATTAGAGAAGCTAAGCGTGTCGTCGAAAATTTGGCGCAGACTAGTTCTGACCCGAAGTCATTAGAAGAGGCTGTCACTCAGATTATTGATGCTATACAGGCCCAGAAGACACCAGAGATGCAAATCGTTCTCTGGGTCTACTTTAAAAAAATAATGGATTGGCTTGTGTCAGGAATCATTGGTGCAATTATGGGGTATTGCGCGCCGGCAATTTTGGATGAAAGTCCGAAAGTGGCTCAGAAAATTGTACAGGAGACGGTGCGCACAGCGGTAGGCTCATCTGGATTACTCTCAGAGTATCGTTACGTCTCCACCAGCGTTCTAGTTGTTCATCAAAATCCGAGGGCGCAGTCGCCGGAAATTGCGCGTTTGTCGTTTGGTGCGGCCGTAAAACTAATCAAGAAGGAGGGGGACTTCGCCCTGATTCACTGGACGGATGAGGAGAACCAGCTGGAGATTCGTGGCTGGGTATTTGCTCGCCATCTCAGAAAATTCAGCTGAACCGAAATTTCAACTACAAAACAGCCTGTGACTGGACCGACCAGACATCGATAAAAGAAAACCAAATGGAAATCATGATCCCATGCGTCAAGTGTGCACTTGATACGAGAAATGCCGACGGGAGTGTGGGCTGAAGGGCC
>NZ_BADI01000223.1:0-8183 GCF_000333555.1 Herbaspirillum sp. B65
AATTTTTCCCGGCGGCCTGTCGGCGTGCCGCTTGCAAGCTCGCGGATTGCTAATCAGCATCTTCCATCGAGTCAAGCGACCGTCCGGTTTTGACTCCTGATGCCTTCGGCCTGGGGGCTGAGTGCCCCGCTTGCAAAATTCAACGATGCGCGATTTATCCTGCCTCAAAAACGGCTTGAGTATGGATAGAGTCTCCTTCAAAAAGACCAAGCTGGCGCAAATGTGCATCAGCCTGTTCGGGATCAGCCGTGAAGAGGACGACTGCCAAGTCTTTTAGCGCCCTTGTGCAGCTCACGTAGAAAAGACGGCGTGTTCGATCCACAGTCGTTTCTTCCCCAGCCTCGATGTGTTTCCGGTCGGTATCCGAAAGCGCTTTGAGACCAAGGTATTTTTCATAGGAAAATTGGAAATGGGTACTCTCTGCATCGTCTAGCACGACGAGCACCCTATCGAATTCAGCCCCTTTTATGCCTTGCTGCGTCCAAAAAGGTGAACGCTCCGAAATGTAGGTCTGGTACGCCAGAAGCTGTGTAGCCGGGCACGCCAGAAAAGCATCCATCGAGGCCATTTCCTTATCGGACTCATCGTCTTCTTGGTCGTCGTCATTTTCTTCTCCTTCTGCGGGCCGGGTAGGTGGAGCTGCTTCTGGGGCCAAGTAAGATGCTAGCCGGGGATCAAGGATTAGTAACCCTGCGGCATACACTTGCTTCAAAAGATCGCCAATCGTTACGTTGGAATTCCCGGCTATGCCTTCTGCAATTGAGGCAACAAGATCTCTAAGTGCTTTAAGCCGTTCTGCGACGTTCGCCCCGGCTAGAGTGTCCTTTTCAAGAAGGGGCGAATACTCTCGGATCAGCCGCATCACTTCGAGCTGTCGCCCCTCTGTATGGGCAATCGCTATCGGAATCAGAAATTTCACAAACGGTGAAAGAGGCCATGCAGAGCCATCCAGAAAACCGTCTTTGAATGCTGTCGGTGCTTTGGAGTTGAGCGCCGAGTAAAGCTCTCCGAACCCTAAGCGTTTCGCGGCCATCTGGTGAACAATGACAAGAAGCTTGACCTGCTCTTGGTCATCATCACCAAGTCGCCAGCGATTATCACCAGTTCGCACCGCCATCCAGTCGCGCACTCTAGCCAAGTTGGCATCTCGCGTGTCGTCCGCTGGCAAGATGAAAAGGTGGGCGGAACCTTCAGGAGTTGGCATGATGCCCTCGGGGCCTAGACGTCGGCCAGGAACCTGAACGAGGTCATCACCATCGCGACGAATAGCGTTTGCAAGATTCAAGACCTTAGTTGAACACCGAAAATTCTCCGGCTTCGGAATGTCGGCCCAATTGGGTGCTGCTTCAACTAAACCGGTCCCCGTGGCATAAATGCGTTGCATCGGGTCGCCGAAGAAGCCAAGGCAAAGTGTGACACCGGGTTCGCGCTCAACGGTCTTCAGTGCTTCTATGACGTCGGTGGTCGTGTCCTGACTCTCGTCCACAAATACGAAAGGAAATTGGCGTGCGAGAAGGGTGCGAAAGAGAGGCCGCTCAGNCATGAGGTAGGACACAAGTCTCAAAATGTCATCGTGCCCCAGAATTCTTTTACGTAGTCGCTACCTGTTCCGTATCGGAAGCCTTTGACTGTAGCGATCCGCCCCGACTGCCTGCGGAGACGCTCCAGGTCGCGGGTGTCTTTGTCCTTTGTGCGCTGTTGAACCCTGGGGCCATAGCCAGCCTGTTTCTGTTCAAGCGTCTCAATTTTCTCCGCGATACGCGCAGAGACCCAGACGCGGATGTCGTTCTGAAACGGTTTCGCTAGTAGCCACATGAAGCTGTGAATCGTCGAAACGTGAACCAACGGATCACTGCCGACATCCCTCCATATCTCTCCGGCTGCGATCTCCGTGTAAGTAATGCAGGCGATGCGCTGACGGGCTTTCTTCAGTTTCTCTCCGTGTATTCGGATGGCCGATGACAGCCCCTTAATGAGAGAGGTGGTTTTTCCGGAACCGGCACCGGCCTTCATTATGAAGCTGCGCGGCGGAACGTTCCCAAGACAGTTTCGCAGGTCGATGTCTGCCTGGGTGTCCGGTTTATTTGCCCGGCTACGCATGCTCAGCCCCTACCGCGACAGTTTCTACGACGGGACCGGCATCAGGTAGTACGGTCTCAAGTTCGATCCGCACTTCGCCCTTTAGCCAAACCAATCCGTCACGGATGTATGCCGGGACATGCCACGTATCCTCGTTTTCAGTGAGTACAGCGAGCGCGAATTTTGTCTTATCGAAATTTTTCCCCGAAACCTTCTGATGGAGGCCTTTGGCAAGCGCGCTGGGATCGGCGACTCCCCCCTTCACAATTAGGCCAAGAGACTTCATTGCTGCGGCTTGAGACCACTCTGGATTTTCAAGGCCAAAATCCTCCTCAAGCGTGCGCCCGCAAAGGTTTTCAGTGAAACCGTTCCAAGTAACAGCCCGTTCTATCTGATAGGCGACGCGAACCTTTGCACCGTCTACAAGCTCGTGAGTTTTGTCGGCTTCCGAGGCGTTCCGCAAGTCTTCGATCGTTAGCTTGCCAGGAAGCCACTTTATGAGGGTTTGATTCGAGGTCGCAGCGCCTGGCTCATTGGGCAAACAAGCTCTACCATATTTTTTCTTGAGTGGGGCTACCACCGGTTCACCAACCCGATTTTGTCCATCATCCTGATCCTGCACAGCGATGCCTTCCTCTTCATCGGCAGGAATCTCGAACTCCTCGGCTTCCTCATCATCGACTGCATCACCGGCCTCAGGAGCCACGAGGGCGACACTATCAATATCAGTAACGATTAGTGTCGTTAGACCGAGAAATTCTATGAGCGATTGGAAACGATGACCAAAGGCCCCTCCGACCTCCAAAATACATAGACATGCTGATCGGAGAGTTTTCGCCACCTTCCGGATCATTATGGGTAAGAGCAATCTTTCAACATTGCCTTCAACAAGAATAGCGGCGTCTGCGAAGAAGAGGTCGCAGTGCGTCAGCTTCAAATATCTTTCTAGAAAATCCCGATCATCTGGTTGGGCTTGGTAGAAGGCAGATAGATTTAGAACCTCGGTCAACTGTTCATTACCAACTTTCTTCCTGCGGAAGTAGCGGATTGGCTTGAATCCTCGTTCGTAAAGAATGTGCGGCGAGTGGGTCGTTATGACCATTTGGCTACCAAAAATACTTCCGTCGTCGCCTTCTATATTCAGAAGCTCAAGCACATTCCGGATGAATACCTGTTGGAGTTGGGCGTGCAGATGGGCCTCTGGTTCCTCCACGAAAATCAGGTGCAATGGTGGGCGATTGTCCATCGTCACCCATCTCGCTTGGGCGTCCAAGATCTCCACGACCATATAGATCAAATTCTTGAACCCAAGTCCGTTGTAACTGTCGGGAAGTGTGGCAATGTCTTCGCCATCTCCGATCTGGTAGTGGACACGTGCGTCTTGGCTCATGACATGGGCGGGGTCTAGCGCCGACATAATTTTCAATCGCGGGTTATTAATGCCCGGATAACCTAGCTTCGCGAGACGATCAAGCATCGGCTTGAATACGCCATCTAGGTGAATGTTGAGCGCTTGCTCGGAGTCGAACAACGCCTTAAGAGCTGTGTGATCGTCTTGCCTTTGATCAAGGTTACGCTTGTAGAAGCGGCTCAAACGCTTTGATAGGTCTTCCGATCTCCCGCCGGCTTCCGGATTGGGGTCGGCCAGGTGTCGTTGAGCCCCCAAACTGTCGATATGTATAAGCGATTTCAGGATTGTTCCGCCACCCGGTTCTCCACCTAATTCTTCTGGAATATAGTCCCCGATCTCACGGAAATTCTCATCAAATTTGGTATGATCCAAGATGAAGTAGCGCAGCTCATATTCGCTCTTGAGTTCGCGCTGAAGATAGTCCGTCAGGGAGCGAGGCCAAGGAACATATTGTGATCCTGGCGGTAGTTTCGCGGCCTGCTCTGTACCTTTAGCCTTGGCTTCTTGGTAATTTTGAATGAGGTTCGTAGGATTTCGTGCTGCTAGCGAAACCCGTATGCCGACCTTGGTTCCTTCCCATGCTGTACCCGGAAGAAAAGGAATCACTAGATAGAGGTCTGGCGCAGCAACTTCGAACCAGAGATCAAGCTCTATGCTTGGAAGTGAGAGACCGTCGGGAACTGGTTCGGCCGGGTTGATGCCTCCAGCTTCATCGAAAGCTTTCCAACAAGAAGAACTGAAATCATAAAGACTGAAACGATCTCTTCCCACTGTGACAAACGCATGGATGGCCTGAGTTGCCGACGTCTTTCCCGCTGTATTCGATCCTACAAATATGGATATGTCGTCAGCTAGCTCTATATGAGCGTCCTTCAGGCGTCGAAAATTCCTGAGACGATACGAGTGAAGATGCACGAATCCCTCCGCTGTTTTTTATGACTTTCTAGGAGCTGTTTTCGCTAAATGATGACAAAGTGTCGCTTTCTTTCAGAGTCATCACACGCCGTAGCCGAAAGCAGCCATTCATACAAGCAAATATAAAGCGAAAGGCGTCACTATGTCTCCGCTTCGTAGACCGCGCTGTTCCAAGTTCGCTGCTCGCTCATCCCTGACGGGACTGACTAGTGCCGGCCTTCCGCATCCTTGACGTCTCCGGCCCCGTGAGCCTCCGCCCTGCGCTTGCCCATCCGTCGTCTCTGCGGGCGGGGTGTGGCCGGTCTTGCTGTTCCCTTCACCGTATCACGTCGTTCTCGCCAACAAGGGCTGCGCGCGCTTTGCGCGCTTACGTGTGTGTTTGGAGCGTTCAGCATTGATCGCGCCATTTGGCATAGCTCATGGGGCCGGCTAAGACGAAGCTCAGCGTCTTCAGCTGTGATGTGAAGGGCGGCGATGAGGTTCTGGTGTAACGCGTTACACCTGTTACGGTGTTACGCGTCTCCTAGTTCTGGCAAGGCAGAAGGCTACGCGGGCTTGGACAATGAACTGTTTTATATGGATAAAACCATGATAGTGTTCGGGGACGCAAAAAAATTATTGAGGACATCGCGAAGGCGATTGATTGAGATCTAGCATCGCTCTTGAGGTTTCACAAGTGAGACGTGAGGCCACAAATGGGAAGGTGTAACATCGTAAGACTTTGCGCCTTCCACTGATATGAAGACGATCCCATGCTGTGCACCGAAGGACTTGGCGGCATGGGCTATGTTGTCTACTGTTCCAGATAGTCCAAAACCACCTTGTCTTGGCTTGAGTCTCTTGACCTGCACCAAGACTGCTTCCTGGTCACGGCGAGCAACAATATCAGCACGATATTTGTTCGGATTCGGCGAACGCATATCGAGCTCAATATGCACATCAGGCGCAAATGCTGCCACGTACGCCGTCAAAGAACCAATGATCTGACTCTCGTTTTGGGGCGCAGAAATGTGCCTCCTTAAGTTTGCATAGGATGAAACTGCTCGGAGCATAAGTCCACTAAGGGACTGGTCGTCACTGGTCTTACGCAAATCTAGGACTAGATTTGGTGATTCTCGAAGTAAGCGCGCCGAATCAACCTTCGCTAGGTGTTCGGCAATTTGATCCGTCAAGACACATGCAAATGTCGTCACCGATGCCAATGCAATAAGGGCCTCGTTCTCATCAAACACAAGTGTGTGATCGTGGGCGGAAGGGTTTCGCCATTCCTTTCGATAATTAGAGAACTGCGCGAGGACTCGTGGTTTGAATACACTGTTGTTTGAAAAGTAGTTCTCAATCTCAAAGGGCGATGTTTTATCTACAGGTTTAGCAATGAGAACCTTGTATGCCTCCTTGATCGCTCCTTCAAAGGCTTGGTTGCTACGGTAGACAGCATCTGTATAGGCCGTTTCATCGAGATCACGTTGTCCGCGCTCAAGATGGCGAAAACCGACTTCCACATGCAATTCGACTGCACGCAAACCTGGAAGAGGGGCATCAGCAGGGAGCTCGCTGATTTTGCGCCGGAGGGTTGAAAGTAGATCCATGTCTGTTACTGTTTTCTATTTTTAAGAAAAACGCCCTAATTGCCGTGGCCATGAATCTGCTAAGCCGGCCAACCTCATTGTGTTGTCTCGTAAAAGAAATTGCTCATGATCCATATTGTTGCCATTCTTGATCGAAATGAAGATCATTGAGTCAAGAAGTGGAATTCGGATACAGAGATTCGTCAGCGTCGAAGTAGACATACACTTTATCTCGCGATAGCTGGTTAAAGGTATTAATCGGGGCCAGGCTCTTGTTGACGAGACCGTTGTTCTTTCCACTTGCGCTCCTCTTCATCGAGATCAATTCCGTCAACACTCATGAAGAATTCGTGTTGACTATAGCGTTTAATACGAACGAGCTCCGGTGAGTGCCGGCACTTCATAGAGAGATCAATTGGATCTCCGCCAAGTGCGATCGCTGCATCAGAAATAAGATTTCCCACGAGCGACCACGCATCGAATGCTACCTCCAAGAGATCTCTACCTGGGATCTGAGGAATCAACCATGTCCGAACGATCGCGGGTGAAGAATCGCAATCAGGTCCGATTCCGCGCCAAAATTTATCTTTGCGACAGGCCTCCTTATATCGTTCGTAGGCTGCATCCGAACTCTCCCACACCTCAACTCGAAAGGGGAAACTCAGTTTTATCCTCGGACCTTCCATTGTGTAGACTGCGCCGTTGCTCTGCACGGCGAGCATCCCCTGATGGACGATAAAATTGCGCCGAACTTTCAATATTGAATACAAAGAGCTTGCTTTCAACTCTTTTATTTTTGGTTTTATGAGCAAGTGCGCCGACTTGTGCTTCTCCAAATTTTTGGTAAGCAAATCGGGCACGTCAGCGACCGCACGAATGAACGCATTTAATGAATAGCGGAATGCATCGGGTACGTGGTAAGTAGCTTCCATTTGATGCAAATGCCAGTGACACTCCTCCCAGCGGTCAAGAGAATCTTCAAGATGCCTATGGACACAGGTCATAAGTACCCTCTCTACATGAACAGTTGCACGATTCAGAAAGTTTAGAATCTGTGCGGGTGAAAATTACTCAAGAAGCGGCTGTCAGGCGCTGATTTTTCGAACGTACTTTTTATGTGATCAGATCCTTGGCCAGTTGATCATCGTATGGTCCTAATACTGGTGGCGAGAAGAGTCGCCGCAGTCAAAAATCTGGGATTTACCCATCGATATCGTCAAAAATACTACGGCCAAGATCGTGCCTCGTGCTCTGCTCATCAATTGCAATATTTCGCGAAGAAGAGGACGAAGCCACCATTGGATTTTCGCCGATCCACTCTTCAACTCGAAGACGCTCCTTTTTAACAATTCTTCTAATTCGCCAACTCTTAGGATATGTCTGCTCAATGGCATCAAGTAAATTTGAATAGCGCCTCATGTGCCATTCAGGATCATCTTCAGGGTCGCGACTAGATTGATGCTCAAGACGTACCTCTTCAATGCGGGGGAGCGTCTCAGTTCGAAGTTCCTCCCGTAGTTTCCTCAACTCTCTTTCACTAAGCATGGAGCGAAGTTCCGGATCGCTCAGTACGCGTGAGTCTTCGCCACTACGAGCATGTCCACTGACCGCTTCGACTATAACCTTCCGTGCTTCCTCAGGCAGAAGGCCGAGTTTGAACAAGCGTATTGCAAGATCAACTTCGACGGAAAACTCCAGATAGAGCGAGGGCTTAACTATAGAATCGATCAATGTCTGGTCGGCTGCGAGATATACTTCTAAAAATTGTTTGCTGCACCTTCCGGCCAAGAATCTCAATAGCTCCCTTCGAGCTCCCCAACTTGACATCCAGTTGCTTTTGTACGCTGAACTTGACTTATACGCGGTTAAGCGATCAACGATGGAGCCAAACAGAGAATGGGGTAAAACCACCGCACCTTCAATGCCCACGTCTCCGCAGGTTATTTGGCGCATTAACTTTTCCATATCGCTGCCACGCACATAGATTCCAAGCAACTCGGGGCTGTCTTTAAGCATGGCAGAGTAGGCATCACCAATGGTCGGGTGCTTGAAAGTCCAGAAGGACTCTCCGCCCGACGTTACATGTACCGCCAAACTGCCACGAAGCGCTTCGAGTGCTGCGAGGCATGCGCCTAAGCTGCTATCTAATCTTCTCAGTGCATCCTCTTCCGTGACCGTCAGCAATACGGGACTGTAAGGCGTCCATGACA
>NZ_BADI01000222.1:0-1035 GCF_000333555.1 Herbaspirillum sp. B65
CACCCGCCAGTCAATGGCGCAGTAGGGCGGCGGCGCATGTGTTCATGCGCCGCCGCTTTTTTATGTCTTTTGTGGCAACACGATTCAGTTTTCGTCAGCAATCCTGAACCTTGGTTCAGAAAAGTTGTAATACAATCAAAATTGTTATCGGATTTTCACTAATCCAGCCCCAGTGCGGCTCTTGAAGCTCTGCTCTGTCGGCCTATCGTTCGCCGCGTTGCAAAAAACGCTCCCCAAGACAGGGCGAATGTGATATTTACATCATCCAAGGGGGACGCGCCAGAACCAATAACATCGGTGCGCCATCGATCCAGGGCTACGGCCTGTGCGGCAAATTGCCGGAACTGGGCAAGATTGCCTGGCAGCAAGGAATACATGGTCATATTCGCAATGTGCGGTCAACGCGTCAGCAAGGGCAGAAGGGGGCGATTCTGAAGCAATCGTCCTTGCAGCGGCTATTCATCCTGCCGTTCATCTTCCTCATGGTGTGCCTGGTGTTGACCATCGGCTGGTTCCTCTATCGCGCCGGTGACGATGCCACCGAGGTCTTGGCACGCAATGCCTTGACCGAGGTGATGGGGCGCGTGAGCCAGGCCATCGACCGCCAGACCCAGGGCGCACGGGAAACCCTCAACGTGATCGCGCCGCGGCCGGTGCCGCCGGTGGAGGCCGGCCAGGCCCCAGCCCTGCTGCCTTTCCCCAAGAGCCACAAGGAGCTCGAAGATCGCCTGTGGCTGGCCAACTCGCTCTTCGATGAACCCAGCTATGTCTATTTCGGCGGTGTCGATGGCAGCTTCCTGGGCATCAAGCAGGAGCAGCCCAATGTCTACATGTACAGCGTGCGCGAGCCTGGGCAGAAGAATTACGTCTATTACCTGCGCGGCCCCGGTACCGAGATGAAGCTGGTCGCCGTGCAGGACTACGAACCACGCAAGCGTCCCTGGTACGAGCAGGCAGTCAAGCAGGGCCATGAGACCTGGTCGCCGGTCTACATTGATTACCGCGTCAAGAACATCGTCGGCATCAATCTCTCCA
>NZ_BADI01000221.1:0-2006 GCF_000333555.1 Herbaspirillum sp. B65
GACCGTGGACAGTGCCTCGATCTTGGCGATGGCCGCCTCGATGTTCTTTTCCTGAGTCTGGTGAGTCAGCATGATAATGTCGGTCTGCTGCTCGCCTTGGGCCGGTTCCTTCTGCAGCATGGCATCAATGGAGATGGTCGAATCGGCCAGGATGCGCGTCACATCGGCCAGCACGCCGGCCTGGTCGGCCACGCGGATGCGCAGGTAGTAGCTGGTCACCACCTCGCTCATGGGCAGCACCGGGGTATCGGCCATGGCGTTGAGCTGGAAGGCCAGCGATGGCACGTGGTGTTCCGGGTCGGCCGTGGCCAGGCGGGTGATATCGACCAGGTCGGCGATCACGGCCGAGGCGGTCGGCTCGGCGCCGGCGCCCTTGCCGTAGTACAGCGCTTCGCCCACGGCGTCTCCGCGCACGACCACCGCGTTCATCGCACCCTCGACATTGGCGATCAGGCGCGAGGCCGGGATCAGCGTCGGGTGCACGCGCAGCTCGATGCCCTTGGCCGTCTGGCGGGTGATGCCCAGCAGCTTGATGCGATAGCCCAGTTGCTCGGCATAGGTGATGTCGCTGGCCTGCAGCTTGGTGATGCCTTCCACGTAGGCCTTGTCGAACTGCACCGGAATGCCGAAGGCGATGGAAGCCATGATGGTCAGCTTGTGGGCCGCGTCCACGCCTTCGATGTCGAAGGTCGGATCGGCTTCGGCATAGCCCAGGCGTTGCGCTTCCTTGAGCACCACGTCGAAGTCCAGGCCCTTGTCGCGCATCTCGGAGAGGATGAAGTTGGTGGTGCCGTTGATGATGCCGGCCACCCACTGGATACGGTTGGCGGTCAGGCCTTCGCGCAGCGCCTTGATGATGGGGATGCCACCGGCCACAGCCGCCTCGAAGGCCACGATGACGCCCTTTTCGCGCGCCGCCTTGAAGATTTCGTTGCCGTGCGTGGCGATCAGGGCCTTGTTGGCCGTGACCACGTGCTTGCCGTTGGCGATGGCCTTCATCACCAGGTCGCGGGCGGTATCATAGCCGCCGATCAGTTCCACGACGATATCGATCTCGGGATCGTTCACCACTAGATTGCCGTCGTTGACGACCTTGACTTTTCCCTGGGTCAGTTCGGTCGCGCGGGCAGTATTGCGAGCGGCGACCATGGTAATTTCAATGCCCCGGCCTGCACGGCGCGCAATCTCTTCCTGGTTGCGCTGGAGAACATTGAAAGTACCGGAACCCACGGTGCCGATGCCGAGCAAACCTACTTTGATGGATTTCATATTGTCTTCGTGGTTGGTGAAAAAGACCGCCACGCCGCTACGGGCGCGCGTGACGGGGACTGCAAAACGGATCAGGCGGTACCGTGACGGCGACGATAGCCTTCCAGGAAGTGGGCGATACGGCCCATGGATTCGCTCAGGTCGTCGGTATTAGGCAGGAACACCACGCGGAAGTGGTCGGGCGTGGGGCAATTGAAGCCGGTGCCCTGCACGATCAGCACCTTTTCCTCGGCCAGCAGTTCGTAGGCGAATTCCTGGTCGTCCTTGATCGGGTAGATCTCGGGATCCAGGCGCGGGAACATGTACAGCGCCGACTTGGGCTTGACGCAGGTCACGCCGGGGATGTCGGTCAAGAGCTTGTGCGCCAGGTCGCGCTGCTTGGTCAGACGCCCATTGGGAGCGACCAGGTCGTTGATGCTCTGGTAGCCGCCCAGCGCGGTCTGGATCGCAAACTGGCCCGGCGCATTGGCGCACAGGCGCATGGAGGCCAGCATGTTCAAGCCTTCGATGTAGTCGCGGGCATGTTTCTTCTCGCCCGAGACCACCATCCAGCCAGCCCGGTAGCCGCAGGAACGATAGTTCTTGGACAAGCCATTGAACGTGATGAACAGCACATCATCGGCCAGCGAAGCCAGCGAGGTATGGGTGTTGCCGTCGTAGAGCACCTTGTCGTAGATCTCGTCGGCCAGGATGATCAACTGGTGCTGACGCGCCAGTTCGATGATTTCCTCAACACC
>NZ_BADI01000220.1:0-1621 GCF_000333555.1 Herbaspirillum sp. B65
CCGTTCCTTCAGGCATCATGCGCCGGTAAAGATGCGGGCTGCCGTGCGGGCTTCAGCGCTTGGCCGACGTGCCGCCCGAGATGCGCTGGGAAACCCGTAGCCGCGTGTCACCCGAGACGCAATCGCCAGCGCGCACGGCGTAACCATCCATCTGCGAATTGTCCATGCCCGGCACGTTGATGGTCGCCGTCACCGGCGCAGCCAGCACGCGCCCACAGGCGTCCAGGGTATCAATGGTCTCGCTCTGCTCGACCGGTACGGCGGCGGCCAGCAAGATATCGAGTGCCTGGCTGACGCTTTGCATAGGAGCAGGAGCTGGTTGTTCCGGGGCGTTTGCGGGGGTGGAGTGGGAGGACATGGCAGGCAGGACGGGAGGAAATTCGGTGAATGCGTTGTTTTCTGGTCGATACAGCGACCCGCCATTCTAATGCAATCGGCGTCGACCGTCGGTGCATGAAAAACGCCGTCCGCGCCACGTGCGCGGACGGCGTTGCCTGACGCTTGAGTGCTTGGGCTCTTGGATGCTTACAGGCCGGTATGCTCGGCCACGTAGGCCTTCACCCGCGCGGCGTCAGCAGGCATCACCTCGAAGCGCTGCGGCAGCGCCTCGATGTTCTCGAAACCGGCGGGCCGGTCGGCATCGCGGCCCAGGGCTTCGCGGATGGTTTCGTTGAACTTGGCCGGCAAAGCGGTCTCCAGCACGATCATGGTCACGCCCGGTGCCAGGTGTTCGCGCGCCACCTTGATGCCATCGGCGGTATGGGTATCGACCGTGATGCCATAGGTCTTTTCGGCAAAGCGGATAGTCTCCAGGCGGTCAGCATGGGTGGACTTGCCGGAGGCAAAGCCATACTGCATCACGCTGGCGAATTCATTGCCATCGCTGCCGGCCTGGCCGCTGAGATCAAAGCCGCCCTCGGTCTCGACCTTGTGGAACAGGGCTTTGACGCGGGTGCTGTCGCGGCCCAGCAGGTCATAGATGAAGCGCTCGAAGTTGGAGGCCTTGCTGATGTCCATGCTGGGGCTGCTGGTGTGGTAGGTCTCGGCCGACTTGCGCACGCGGTAGATGCCGGTGCGGAAGAATTCGTCGAGCACATCGTTTTCGTTGGTGGCCACCACCAGCTTGTCGATGGGCAGGCCCATCATGCGCGCGATGTGGCCGGCGCAGATGTTGCCGAAGTTGCCCGAGGGGACGGTGAAGGACACCTTCTGCTCATTGCTGGTGGTGGCGGCCAGATAGCCACGGAAGTAGTACACCACCTGCGCCACCACGCGCGCCCAGTTGATCGAGTTGACGGTGCCGATCTTCTTGGCGGCCTTGTACTCGAGGTCGTTGGAGATGGCCTTGACGATGTCCTGGCAGTCGTCGAAGACACCTTCGACGGCCAGGTTGAAGATGTTGGGGTCTTGCAGGCTGAACATCTGGGCAGTCTGGAAGGCGCTCATCTTCTTGTGCGGCGACAGCATGAAGACACGGATGCCCTGCTTGCCGCGCATGGCATATTCGGCGGCGCTGCCGGTGTCGCCGGAAGTGGCGCCGACGATGTTCAATTCAGCCCCCTTCTTGGCAGCGCATATTTCGACAGGTTTGCCAGCAATTGCATGGCCATGTCCCTTGAAG
>NZ_BADI01000219.1:0-4695 GCF_000333555.1 Herbaspirillum sp. B65
TGATGTTCATCCCGGTACCCAACGATGAATTCGGGCGCCCGGAGGGCGGCGACATCCTGCGCCATGAAGCCCGCTACATGAAGCGGCATGGCGTCAAGCCGCTCTCTTTCCGACCATGCCCATCGCCGTGGCACTGGTGGCCAGCCTGGTGTTTGCGCTACTGCTGGCGTGGTATTTCTCGCACCCGATCCGGCATCTCAAGAATGCCTTCAACCAGGCCGCCAACGGCAACCTGGACCTGGCGCTGGAACCGGTGATGAGTGCGCGCAACGATGAACTGGCCGACCTCGGCCGCGACTTCGATGCCATGACCGCCAAGCTGCGCACCCTGATGGAAAGCCAGCGGCGGCTGCTGCACGATGTCTCGCACGAATTGCGCTCGCCCATTGCGCGGCTGCAGATGGCCATCGGCCTGGCGCGGGTCCAAGACAAGGACAAGCTGGAGCTGACCCTGGAACGCATCGAACGCGAAAGCGTGCGCATGGACAAGCTGGTGGGGGAATTGCTGACCCTCTCACGGCTGGAAGCCAATGTCCCCGGCTCGATGGAGGAACCCATCGCCATCCAGGCCATGCTGGCCGACATGACCAACGATGCCAGCTTCGAAGCCGAAGCCCTGGGCAAGCGGGTCGAGAGTCACATCGATTGCCGGGTGCAGGTCAAGGGCAACCCCGAACTGCTCTATCGCGCCATCGAAAACGTGCTGCGCAACGCCATCAAGCACACCGCTCCCGAGACCGCAGTACAGTTCGTGGCCGAGATCGATGAGTTCAACAAGCTGCTGCACCTGTCCATCCTGGACCGCGGGCCGGGCGTGCCGGAAGAGGAATTGAACAGCATCTTCGAACTGTTCTTCCGCAGCAGCCGCACCAAGAGCAACAGCGCTGGCCACGGCCTGGGGCTATCGATTGCGCGACGCATCGTGGAAGCGCACCAGGGCTTCATCCACGCCGCCAACCGCGACGATGGCGGCCTGCGGGTGGACATCGCCCTCCCTTCATGGGCCGATGAACCGGTGCGCGGGCAGACTCTGGAAAGTTGAACGCAGCCAGCCTGCAGCGCTGCCCCCTACTGCGCAGCGGCTGCCGGCGCGACAGGCACGATGGCGTTCATCAGGCCACGCTGCACCGCCACCTGGAAGGCTTGCAGTTCACTCACGCCCTGCTCCGGCGGATAGGGAATCGGCAAGCGATTCATCAGCACCGCCCAGGTCCAGCCATCGGCGCGCGATTGCAGGTAGGCATAGGTACCGGTGGTGAGCGCGCCGCTGTGGGAGAGGATTTCCATGCCCTTGCTGCGCGTGACCACCCAGCCCAGGCCATAGTTGTTCTCGGCCAGACTCGGATTGCGATGCTTCATCAATGCCAGCGTGGACGGCTGTAGCAAGGCCGGCCCGCCACGCCCCTGGGTGGCGTCGGCAAAGCGCACCAGGTCGGCGGCAGTGGCCACCCAGCCGGCGCTGGCATCCATGGTCTTGAAATGCAGTGCGAAATACGATTCCGGCCCCATTGCCCCGCTGCCATCGCGATCGGCCACGGCAGGCCAGCGCGCATCGTCATAGTAGCCACTCTCGTTGGCTGCACGCTCGCTGCGGCGGTCGCCGGCAATGCGCGCATCGTCGATACCAGCCGGCTTGAACACCAGTGCCTGCACCGCTTGTTCATAGGGCAGACCCGACTTGTGCTCGATGATGCGACCCAGCACGTTGTAGGCGAAATTGCTGTAGAAGAATTCCGTGCCCGGCGCCGCATCCAGCAGTCGCTCCTTGAGCATGAAGGCGATCACGTCGCGCGCCGAAGCCGGGGCCGCCACCTGGCGTGCCTTGGCGATATTGACCAGATCGTATTGCGGATCGTAGTCGCTGCCGCCCCAGCCGCTGGTGTGCTGCAACAGCTCTCGCAGGGTGATCTTCAGCACGCGCTGGTCCAGCGGCTGGGCGAACTCGGGATAGGCGGCATCGGGCAGCAGACCCTGCGGCCCAAAGACGGGCTGGTCCAGCACCTGCGGCAATTCATTTTCGAACAGCTTTAGCACCGCCACCGCCGTCACCGCCTTGGAGACGCTGCCGATGCGAAAGCGCGTGATGGGCGTAACCGGCGTATCGGATTCGGTCACCGCCATGCCATACCCCCGCTGGTAGACCAGCTTGCCCTGATAAGCGATGGCGATGCTGGCGCCGGGCACCGGATACTGGCCCAGCAATTGCTCCATCTGGGCATCCACCCGGGCCGCCAGAGCGGCCTCGGAGGCTGGTTGCGCCTGGGCGCTGGTGGCGGCCAGCAGCAAAGAGGCGGCCAGCAGGAAGGCCCGCGGCTGGAACACGGGAAGGCGTAAGAATCGTGGTGTCATGGCTTATTTCTGTTGCTTGACCACTTGCAGGGCCGAGGCGATCAGCCCGCTCATGTCCGACAGGTTGGCCGGCACGATGATGGAATTATTGGCCTTGGCCAGCTTGCCGAAGGCATCCACGTATTGCTCGGCCACCTTCAGGTTGACGGCGTCCGAACCGCCCGGTTGCTGGATCGCGGCAGCGGTCTTGCGGATGGCCTCGGCACTGGCTTCGGCAATCGCAAGGATGGCGGCAGCCTGACCTTGGGCGCGGTTGATGGAAGCCTGCTTCTCGCCTTCGGAACGGGCGATGGCGGCTTCGCGCTCGCCGGTGGCGATGTTGATCTGTTCCTGCTTGCGGCCTTCGGAGGCGGCGATCAGGGCGCGCTTCTCACGTTCGGCGGTGATCTGGGCCTGCATGGCGTGCAGGATTTCCTTGGGCGGAGTCAGGTCCTTGATTTCATAGCGCAGCACCTTCACGCCCCAGTTCTCTGCCGATTCATCGATGGCGCTGACGATGGCGGTGTTGATGTGGTCGCGTTCCTCGAAGGTCTTGTCCAGTTCCATCTTGCCGATCACCGAGCGCAGCGTGGTCTGGGCCAGTTGCGTGATGGCGGCGATGTAGTTGGACGAACCATAAGAGGCGCGCATCGGATCGGTGATCTGGAAATACAGGATGCCATCCACCTGCAACTGCGTGTTGTCCTTGGTGATGCAGACCTGCGGCGGCACGTCCAGCGGAATTTCCTTGAGCACGTGCTTGTAGGCCACGCGGTCGATGAAGGGCACCACGATGTTCAGGCCCGGCGCCAGCGTGGCGTGGTATTTGCCCAGGCGTTCCACCACCCAGGCGTGCTGCTGCGGGACCACCTTGACCGTCTGCACGACGAAGACGATGGCGAGGAAGAAGATGACCAGAGTGACGCTGCCCAGCATGGAATTCTCCTGAAAACGAGGGGGGAAGAAAACGGTACCAATCAGTCAAATCAACGTGGCGCCACCAGCAGGCGGCTGCCACGGATTTCGCGGATGACATAGCTGCCCGGCAGCGCATGATGGCCGGGCAAGAGCTCGACATCCCATTGCGCGCCGCGATACGGCACGCGGGCGAGATATTGCTGGCCATGGGCTTGCCAGGCCGGCACCTCGATGCTCTGGCCGATATCCAGCAAGACATTGGGATCGTCATTGGCGCTGCTGCGGCGCAGGCGGCCATAAGGACTGTGACGCAAGCCCAGCACGGCGGCCACACCCACCACGGCCGCCACCAGCAACTGCCACTCCAGCATCAGCCCGCACCAGGCCGCGATGGCACCGGCCACCAGGCCCAGCGCGATCATGAGCAGGTAAAAGCTGCCTGTGAAGAGTTCTGCACCCAGCAGCCCGCCGGCCAGCACCAGCCAGAGTGACCAGTCCGTCATTGTCGAATCCCCATGAAGAAAACTGCAAAGAACACAAGTCTACCGCAGCTTGAGAACATAGAACTCTCGCAAAAACAAAGGCGCGGACATTTCTGCCCGCGCCTTTCACTTCTTTTGAAGACCGTCTTCCGTGACGCTTAAAGCTTCATCACTTCTTGGCCAGTTGCTGCCAGGTGTCGATGACGGTATCCGGGTTCAGCGAGATCGACTCGATGCCCTGCTCCATCAGCCACTGGGCGAAGTCCGGGTGATCCGAAGGACCTTGGCCGCAGATACCCACGTACTTGCCCTTTTCGCGGCAAGTGGTGATGACCTTGGTCAGCAAGGCCTGCACGGCCGGATCGCGCTCGTCGAAGTCGGCGGCCAGCAGTTCCATGCCGGAATCACGGTCCAGGCCCAGGGTCAGCTGGGTCAGGTCGTTGGAACCGATGGAGAAGCCATCGAAGTGCTCCAGGAACTGATCGGCCAGGATGGCGTTGGAGGGCACTTCGCACATCATGATGACGCGCAGGCCGTTCTCGCCACGCTTGAGACCATACTTGCCCAACAGACCAATGACCTTCTCGGCCTGGCCCAGGGTACGCACGAAGGGCACCATCACCTCGACGTTGGTCAGGCCCATGTCTTCACGCACGCGCTTCATGGCCTGGCATTCCATCTGGAAGGCTTCGGCGAAGTCGTGCGCCACCGTGTATTCATCCGAGCTGATGCGAGATTCGAGAAACCGCGATCCCCGCGAGTCGCGTGAAAGGGAGGTGCGCTGATGGGCCGCCTCGTTACTTCCGTCATCGTCGCCGTGGTGGCGATCTGGCTGGCATCGTCCACCATCTTCGTGGTCGACCAGCGTTCCTCGGCCATCGTCTTTGCCCTCGGTGAAGTCAAGCAGGTCATCACCGAACCCGGCCTGCATTTCAAGCTGCCGCCACCCTCCAGAGCGGAGTACCTG
>NZ_BADI01000218.1:0-3434 GCF_000333555.1 Herbaspirillum sp. B65
TTGATAACAAAAGGCCTTTTTCGATTACTTCATCGAAGAGCGATTCGAAGCAGGTCTCGTCTTGCAAGGTTGGGAAGTCAAATCGATCCGCGCCGGCCGCGTGCAGTTGAAGGAAGCCTACGTCATCGTGCGCAATGGCGAAGTGTTCCTGTTCGGCTGCCACATCAGCGCGCTGACCAGTACCTCCACCCACGTGCACCCGGAAACCACCCGTACCCGCAAGCTGCTGTTGAATGCGGCGGAAATCAGCAAGCTGATCGGCAAGGTGGAACGTTCCGGCTATACCTTGGTGCCGCTGAACCTGCACTACAGCAAAGGCCGCGTCAAATGCGACATCGGCCTGGCCAAGGGCAAGAAGCAGCACGACAAGCGCGAGACCGAAAAGCAGCGCGACAGCCAGCGCGAAATCCAGACGGCGATGAAGCAGCATCGCCGCTGATCGCTTTGCTTCCGCTTTCCTTCATATCTTCCACTGCGACCACGGCTGCCTAGAGCAGCCGTTTTCATTTCCCTGCCGCCCTACGGGCCCATCCACCCGGCAGCCTTAAGAGCACTGGGCAAAACGTTCATAGCAGGCTGTAACCAGCGCCTGCACCACGTGCGACCAGTCACCCCGCACCTGCTGACGCAACAGTCGCAGCGAGGGATACCAGGGACTGTGCGCGCCCTGCACGCCCCAGCGCCACTCGCCTTCCAGCCGCTGCAGCAGGAAACACGGCAAGCCCAGAGCGCCGGCCAGGTGGGCAACTGCGGTATCGACACTGATCACCAGATCGAGCGCACAGGCCAGCGCCGCGGTATCTGCCCAATCGGCCAGGGGCAGCGTAGGTAGCCGGCCGGCCAGGGACTCATAGAGCGCCTGGTCAGCCAGCGGAATCTCGACTTGCAGGCTGACGAACTGGGCCGGCAAGTCCAACAGCGGCAGCAAGGCGGCCAGCGGCACGTCGCGGCTGTGATGGATCGCGCCGTATTGGCGTCCAGCCCAGACCAGACCGATGCGTGGGCGGCGCGGCCCAGTGCTACCCAGCTGCGTCAGGCGCGTTTGCCACTGCTCTACGTGCAGAGGATCCGCGTACAGATACGGCGGCTGCGGCCCCTGGCTGGGATCAGGCAAGTCCAGCAACAGCGGCAGGCTCAGCAAGGAAGCCTGGCAGTCATGCGGCCCGGCCTCCTCCACACTGGAGACACAGCGCACCTGCGGCAAGGACGGCGCCAGCAGCGGCAACAGCGACGCCGGTGCGCACAGGGTGACTTCGGCTGCGCGTTGCGCCACCCATGGCAGATAGCGGACGAACTGCAAGCTATCGCCCTGCCCTTGCTCGCACCAGAGCAGCACATGCTTGCCGCCCACATCCTCACCGGGCTGCCAGCGCGGGCGGGCACTCGGGCTGGCCATGCCAAGCCGGGCCAGGTCGGCCATCTCGAAGCGAGCTTCATGCGCCAGCCAGCCTTGCGCATAGTCTTGCCGGGTCAGGAGCATGTGGGCGCGCCCCACCTGGGCTTCGGGAAAATCGGCGTGGCAGCGCAAAGCTTCTTCATAGCCGGCTTGCGCCTCATCGATGCGCCCCATGCGGCGCAGGATGTCGGCGCGATTGAAGGCGACCAGGGCGCGCGTGGCCGCATCGGTCGCGCTGCCGGAATAGCAGTGCAAGGCCGCTTCGTGACGATTCAGGCGCAGCAGGATATTGGCATGAAGCACCTGGTGTTCCAGGCGGGTCAGCGGCAGGACCGCTTCGATGGCGGCCAGGGCCTGCTGCGGCTGGTCCAGCTTGTAGCAGACCTGCGCCAGCGTGATGGCCCGCGCGGGATCGCCCTGATGCTCTGCGGCAAGCGCCGCCTGCAAGCTGGCGGCCCATTGTGCCAGCACGGTTCGATGGGCCAGGCGCGCCTCTTCATAGTCAGGCGCCAGTGCCAGGCAGGCTTCATAGGCGGCGACCGCACCAGCCAGATCATTCATCTCCAGCAGCAGATCGGCGCGCTGCATGTGTAGCGGCAGAAAAGTCGGGTCCAGCGCCAGCGCCTGGTCCAGGGCGGCCAGGGCCGGCGCCGGCTGCTGCGCGCCGCGCAATGCGATGGCCTCGCACATCAGGCCCATGATGCGCGCCAGGTGGGCGGGGTCGGAAGAAATCATGGGCGGCAGCTTATCACGGCCTTCCGCCGGCTCGGGCTGGCAGTGTCTTGGTCGCGGTCAACAATGCTTGCCATCAAGACGTGTTAAGTTCACGCCAGCCATACAAAGCGGAGTAAAGTTTTGTCAGGTCGAGGAACCCAGCCGCATTGGCCCCGGCTAGGGTCAACAACAGGCACATATGAAGTTTTGTGAGGAAAAATGTGAATCCCAGGCGCTTGGAAAGGTTCGGACAATTGCAGTAAATGAATGTAAAGATGCAATTGTAAAGATGGCTGGCAACACTTCTGCAAAACCTTTTACGGCATATTACGGGCTGCCGACGCCCTGCGGCCTGGAGGCAGGGCAATTCAAGAATGGAACGCAGCAATGTCAAAAGTGCTTTTGATCGACGATGACGTCGAACTGGTCGAGATGCTCAAGGAATACCTGGAGCAGGAAAAATTCGAAGTCAACGTTGCCTACGACGGTGAAGCCGGTGCTGCCGAGGCGCTCTCGGGCCAGTACGCCATCGCCGTGCTGGACGTGATGATGCCGCGCCTGAACGGGGTGGACACGTTGCGCCGCATTCGCGCCAAGAGCAACATGCCGGTCGTAATGCTGACCGCCAAGGGTGATGACACCGACCGCATCATCGGACTGGAGCTGGGCGCCGACGACTACGTGCCCAAGCCCTGCACGCCGCGCGAGATCGCTGCGCGCATCCGCGCCATCCTGCGCCGCGCCTCGGCCGAAACCAGCGAACAAGCGCCCTACTCGCCGCTGGCCGTAGGTGCGCTGTCGATGTGGCCGGAACAGCGCCGCGCCACCTGGAGCGGGCGACCGCTGGAATTGACCAGCAGCGAATTCAACCTGCTCGAAGTGCTGGCGCGCAATGCCGGCAAGCCGGTCAGCAAGCAGATCCTATCGGAACAAGGGCTGGGTCGTCCGCTGGCGCGCTTTGACCGCAACATCGACGTCCACCTCTCCAGCATCCGCCAGAAGATCGCCGCGCTGGGCAGTGACAAGAGCTGCATCCAGACCGTCTACCGCCTGGGCTACCAGTTCATCAAGGAATAAAGTGGGTCGGTTATTCTGGAAATTCTTCTTCTTCATCGCGATTGCCCAGATCACCGCCACCTTCGGCGTGGGCGTGCTGTTCTGGGTCGAGAACCTGGAACGCAGCAATCGCAATGCAGAAATCGACAGCAGTCCATCGGCCTCCTTCATGATCCGCGCAGCCGCTGCGACCTTGCAGTTCGGCGGCCCGGAAGCCCTGCGCAGCCTGATC
Organism: Herbaspirillum sp. B65; assembly: GCF_000333555.1. Taxonomy (NCBI): domain Bacteria; kingdom Pseudomonadati; phylum Pseudomonadota; class Betaproteobacteria; order Burkholderiales; family Oxalobacteraceae; genus Herbaspirillum; species Herbaspirillum sp. B65. The sequence continues at coordinate 3,399 of NZ_BADI01000218.1, forward strand.
AACGAAGGCCGGCCGCACCGCATGCAACGTATGCAG
>NZ_BADI01000217.1:0-1585 GCF_000333555.1 Herbaspirillum sp. B65
TCATGCTGCACCCAGCACGTAGAAAATATCGTAAAGAACAAAAAGGTCGTAACACCGGCATTTCGCACACCCGCGGAACCGCCGTCTCGTTCGGCGATTTTGGGCTGAAGGCAACCGGCCGCGGCCGTATCACTGCCCGTCAGATCGAAGCTGCTCGTCGTGCGATGACCCGTCACATCAAGCGCGGTGGTCGTATCTGGATCCGCGTCTTCCCGGACAAGCCAATTTCCCAGAAGCCCGCAGAAGTGCGTATGGGTAACGGTAAGGGTAATCCGGAGTACTACGTGGCTGAAATCCAGCCGGGTAAGGTACTGTATGAGATGGACGGTGTGGACGAAGCCCTGGCGCGCGAGGCGTTCCGTTTGGCTGCTGCCAAATTGCCGCTGTCGACGACTTTCGTTGTTCGCCAAGTCGGTCAATAATTAGGAGCGGAACATGAAAGCATCTGAACTCCGCGGTAAGGACAAGGCAGGACTGGAAAAGGAACTGGGCGAGCTGTTGAAGGCTCAGTTCAGCCTGCGCATGCAAATTGCGACCCAGCAACTGAACAATACCGCACAGCTGAAGAAGGTACGTCGCGACATCGCACGTGTGAAAACTGTGATCAACTCGAAGGATGGCCAACAATGAACGATCAAGTGAAACAAGCGCTCAAGCGCACGCTGATTGGCAAAGTTGTGTCGGACAAGATGGATAAGACCGTCACTGTCGAAATCGAGCGTCAAATGAAGCACCCGCTGTACGGCAAGATCATCAAGCGCACCAAGAAGTACCACGCGCATGATGAACAAAACTCGGCGAAGGCCGGCGATGTGGTGGAAATCACCGAAAGCCGTCCGATCTCCAAGACGAAGTCGTGGACTGTGACCCGTGTGGTACAGGAAGCACAAATCGTCTAAGTAGTAAATGTAGTACTTGCGTGCTCGATATTATGCTGCCATAATATCGAGCTCTTTCTTTGCAAAACAAAGTTTGCAGAGAAAGGCTCAAGAGTAGCTCTATTCGTCCCCTAACTAGCGAGTTCGCTTGCTAACAGGACCAAGACTGACCGCCAGCGCATCCTGCGAAGCGGATTAAGTTGGGAAAGAAAATATCATGATTCAAACTGAAAGCCGGCTCGAAGTGGCCGACAACACTGGTGCGCGCGAAGTTCTGTGCATCAAGGTCTTGGGTGGTTCCAAGCGCCGCTATGCGGGCATTGGCGATGTGATCAAGGTTACTGTCAAGAGCGCAGCACCGCGTGGTCGCGTCAAGAAGGGTGAAATTTATAACGCTGTCGTCGTTCGTACCGCCAAGGGCGTGCGTCGTCAGGATGGTTCGCTGGTCAAGTTCGATGGTAATGCTGCCGTCCTGCTGAACGCCAAGCTGGAGCCCATCGGCACCCGTATCTTTGGGCCGGTGACTCGTGAGCTGCGTACAGAGCGCTTCATGAAGATCGTCTCCCTGGCGCCTGAAGTTCTGTAAGGAGTGGTCATGGCAAACAAAAGCTGGAATCGGCGCAGCTCCCGGCGCTGGTGATAGCCGTGTTCTTGCAGGGCTTCCACCAGGGTGGCGTATTGGCCGTCGCCTAACGCCTCGGCATCCA
>NZ_BADI01000216.1:0-891 GCF_000333555.1 Herbaspirillum sp. B65
GAAATGGCGTCAAAACCAAGGTAGGAGAGGATGCAGATCGAGGTGGCGGAGAACACCTTGCCCAGCGAGAACAGTTCGCTGGAGTAGAAGGGCTGCAAGTCCAGTCCACCACCATGGCCCTTGAGCAGGGCGTGCAGGCCCAGGATCAGCAAGCCCAGCACGATGATGAACTGGGCTGCTACCGAGAGCATGTTCACGCGTGAGGTGACGGTCACGCCGAACCAGTTGATCAGCAGGGCGATGCTGACCAGGATGATGATCCAGGTGGCGCGGTCGATCTGCGGCATCAGGGTACCCATGCCCACCGACATCAACAGGAAGATCAGGGACGGAATCAGGAGGTAGTCCAGCAGCACCAGCCAGCCCGCCAGAAAGCCCGGGAAGCCGCCCAGGCAATAGCGCGCAATGCCATAGACCGAGCCGGCGCTGGGTACCACCTCGGTCATGACCGCATAGCTCTTGGCGGTAAAGTACATACAGATGGCGCCCAGCAGGTAGGCCAGGGCGATCAGGCCACCCGAGGCGGCCCAGACGAAACCGAGGGTGGACAAGGGGGCGACGGGGGCGATATAGGCCAGTCCATAGGCCAGTAAATCACGATATTCCAGGCTGCGGGTCAGGCGTACATCTTGGCTGTCAGGGCTTGCGGTCATGGTGTCTCCAAATGAGTGAACGGGATAGTCCTAGCAATTAGAGTGCCGGGTACTTCCAGTCTTGTATTTTTTCCAGTGCCGCGCCGATGCGCACGACCATCGTTTCTTCGAACGTGGGGCCGATGATCTGTATTCCGGTGGGTACGCCATTGCTGGCCAGCCCCGAAGGCATGGCCAGGATAGGATAGCGGCTCAATAAATTGAAGGGGTAAGTCAGGGCATTGGTGAGCAGGTTGTC
>NZ_BADI01000215.1:0-18235 GCF_000333555.1 Herbaspirillum sp. B65
TAGCGGTCGATGTAATCGTGATCCAGCAGGTTTTTGACGATCAGCACATGCATCAGCCCCAACGCCAGCGCGGCATCGGTGCCGGGCAAGAGCGCAATGTGCTGGTGGCATTTCTCGGCCGTCAGCGAGCGGTAGGGATCGATGGCGATCAGGCGCGCGCCATTGCGCTTGGCGGCTTGCACGCGGGTCCAGAAATGCAGGTTGGAGGCGATCGGGTTGCCGCCCCAGATCAAGATCAACTTGGCGTGATCCACCTGCTCCAGGTCGGTGCCGACACGGGTACCGATGGTGTAGCGATAACCCGCACCACCAGCCGAGGAACAGATGGTGCGCTCCAGTTGCGACGCCCCCAGGCGATTGAAGAAACGTCCCGCCATCGACTCGCCCTGCACCTGGCCCATGGTGCCGGCATAGCTGTAGGGCAGGATGGCCTGCGGATCGCGCCGGGCGATCTCGCCCAGGCGTTGGGCGATGGTGGAGATGGCGTCCTCCCAGCTGATGCGCTCGAACTTGCCCTCGCCCTTCTTGCCTACCCGACGCATGGGATGCAGCAGGCGGTCCTTGTGGTAGGTGCGCTCGGCATAGCGCGAGACCTTGGTACAGAGCACGCCGGAAGTGGGCGGATGGTCCGGGTCTCCGCGCACTTCGGTAGCCACGCCGTCCTTGACGGTCACCAGCAAGGCGCAGGTATCGGGGCAATCATGGGGACAGGCGGCACGGACGATGGTGGTGGTCATGGCGAGCAGGCAAAGAGGAAAAACCGAAAGCGGGAATGAAAAGATAAAAATGGATCAGGCGCAATGAAACAGATTCACGCCCACAGCAAGCCGGAGCGCAACAGATGCCCCCCTTGCGGCCAAGCGGCTACTTTATCTTAAAATGGCGCATCACGACTCTTCCCCTTGCCTTCCATGCCTGCACTCCAGCACTTCTGGCGCGACCCCGAATTGCCCTTCCTGGAAGGCCGGCGCGCCACCGGCAGCTTGTCCTGCTATGCACCGCATACGCACGACAGTTTTTCGATCGGCATCGTCGATGGCGGCCACAGCGTATTCGCGCTGGGCGAGCAACGACAAGCCATCGTGCCCGGTGACGTGGTGCTGGTGCGGGCCGGCGACGTGCACTGCTGCAATCCGAGCGAACTGGCCAGCTGGAGCTATCGCATGTTCCACCTCGATACCGATTGGCTGGCCGCGCTGCTGGAGGAAACCCCGGCCACGCGCGGCCTGCTGGCGAGCTTGCAATCGCAGGTGCTGCGCGCGCCACAGGCGGTGCACTTGCTGGATCGCATGACGCAGGCGCTGGAAGTGCGCAATGCCGATCTGCAGGCCGAGGTCATCACCTGCCTGCATGAACTCATGCTGTTGTGCGCCCAGGCCTGCGTGCGCGAATCGGCCCTCACGTCCCTCCTGCCGGAGGATGGCGACGGCTTGCAGCGCGCCCATGATTTCCTGCTGGCGCATTGCCGCGAGCGCATCGCACTCGATACCCTGGCCGAGCTGGCCGGCACCAGCCGTTACCAGTTGATCCGCCAGTTCCGCCGCCGCTTCGGCCTCACGCCGCACGCGCTGCAACTGGACATGAAGATCCGCCAGGCGCGCACCCTGCTGCAACAGGGTGTCAGCGCGGTGGCTGCCGCCTATGACACCGGCTTTGCCGACCAGAGCCATTTCCATCGCGCCTTCAAGTCGCGCGTGGCGGTCACGCCCTTGCAATACACGCAGGCCACCCCGGTTTAACGCAACAGGCCCTAGGCCGCGCGCCCCACCACCAGCGCCAGCGCCGCCACCATCAGCAATACGCCGGCGCCGCGCTCGATGAGCGGCAACAGGCGCGTGAGTGCCTGCACCACCCGCCGCTGCGCAATGAGGCAGACCAGGCCCGCATCCCAGGCCAGCACCGCCGTAAACATCCAGAGGCCATAGACAAGCTTGCGTTGCAGGCCCGTATGCGCCGCCACGATCACGGTAAACAGGCCGAAATAGAACAAGCCATTCTTGGGATTGAGCGCCGCGGACAGGAAACCCGCACCCAGGCCACCCAGGGGCGAGACCCGCACGCGCTGGCCGCCGCTGAGATGAGCGCACAGGTCGGCCGCTTGGCCACTGGCGCGCAGGAACAGCCACCCCAGCCAGGCCAGGTAGAGGGCAGCCAGCCACTGCATGGCCAACAGCAAGGAAGGATTTTCCTGCAGCACACTGAAGCCACCGATGGCTAGGGCGATATAGATGCCGTTGGCCAGGGCGATTCCCAGGCTGGCCGCCAGAGCATAGCCGCGCCCATGCCGCAGGCTGCTGCGCACCAGCAACAGGAAATCGGGACCGGGACTGGCCAGCGCCAACAGGTGCGCCCCTGCCAGCAACAGGAATTCGGAAGAAAACATCACTAGGCCTCCACGCCTCATCGGCAAGACAAGAAAAGAGGCCCATCCTGCGCAGGGTCGCACGCGCTGTCTTGAACAAAATTGCACCTCCCCCTTAACCCGCCGCCAAGCGCGGTAAGATAGCGGCACTTCCATCGATCGTCCTAGCTACTCAATTCCCCATGAAACTCATCGACCCCATCGTCCAGTTCCAGTCCGAACTGCAACAGATCCGCCGCGACATCCACGCCCACCCCGAACTGGCCTACGAAGAAGTGCGCACCGCCGAGGTGGTGGCGCAAAAACTGAGCGAATGGGGCATCCCGGTGGTGCGCGGCCTGGGCGTGACCGGTGTGGTAGGCATCATCAAGCAGGGCGACAGCCCGCGCGCCATCGGCCTGCGCGCCGACATGGATGCACTGCCCATGCCCGAGATCAATACCTTCGCCCACGCCTCGCGCCACGCAGGCAAGATGCACGCCTGCGGCCACGATGGGCATACCGCCATGTTGCTGGGCGCGGCCTATTACTTGGCCCGGCATCGCAACTTCGATGGCACCGTCTATGTGATCTTCCAGCCGGCTGAAGAAGGCGGACGCGGGGCCGAGCGCATGATCCAGGATGGCCTGTTCGAAAAGTATCCGATGGATGCGGTGTTCGGGATGCACAACTGGCCCGGCATCCCGGCCGGCCATTTTGGCGTCACGCCGGGAGCGCAGATGGCCTCCAGCAACGAGTTCCACGTCACCGTCAAGGGCCGTGGCTCGCACGCGGCGCAACCGCACAAGGCGGCCGATCCGGTGATGACGGCAGTACACATCGCCCAGGCCTGGCAGAGCATCGTGGCGCGCAACATCAATCCCAACGATCCGGCCGTGGTCTCCATCACCCAGATCCACACCGGCAGCGCCACCAACGTCATCCCCGACGAAGCCACGATGGTGGGCACCGTGCGCACCTTCAGCCTGCCGGTGCTGGACCTCATCGAGCGCCGCATGAAGGAAATCGCCGAGCACACCGCTGCGGCCTTCGATGCCACGGTGGACTTCCGTTTCAACCGCAACTATCCGCCGCTGATCAATCACGCCAAGGAAACCGCCTTCGCCGTGGAAGTACTGACCGAACAGTTCGGCGCCGACCACGTCGATGCCCACACCGAGCCGACCATGGGCGCCGAGGATTTTGCTTTCATGTTGCAGCACAAGCCAGGCTGCTACGTGTTCCTGGGCAATGGCGACGGTGGCCATCGCGATCAGGGTCATGGGCTGGGACCGTGCAACCTGCACAACCCCAGCTATGACTTCAACGATGACTTGCTGCCCATCGGCGCTACCTACTGGGTACGGCTGGCGGAGAAATTCCTGCAGGCGAAGTAAGGCGAGCTGCCACAGCATTGGCGAGCGGCAGCATTTCAGGCATGATCCGCACACCAACCGCCCGCCAAGAGGCGCCACCATGCATTACGATAAAAGGGAGATACATGCACACCCTCGCCACCCTGCTGGTCCTGCTGGTCGCCCTGGAACACGTCTGGATCCTGATCCTGGAAATGTTCCTGTGGACCAAACCGCTGGGACTGAAGGCCTTCGGCCAATCGCGTCAAGCCGCTGAAGCCAGCCGTGTGCTGGCCGCCAACCAGGGCCTCTACAACGGCTTCCTGGCCGCCGGTCTGTTCTGGAGCCTGATGACCGGCGATCGTTCGGTGCAGATCTTCTTCGTGAGTTGCGTGCTGGTGGCCGGCATCTATGGCGGACTCACCGCCAAGCGCACCATCCTCTACGTTCAGGGCCTGCCCGCCTTGCTGGCGCTGCTGGCCTTGCTGGCCAGTTGAGCGCACCATGCCTCGCCTGCTGATCCTGTTACTCCTGATGGCGCTGATGGCGCTGATGGCGCGAGGAGCCAGTGCGCAGGACCAGGAGGCCGAATGGTGGAGCTACCAGACCCAGCGCAACAACCATGCCTATGCCGTCAAGCTGGACATGGCCTTGCGCCGGACCTTCCCGCTGGCCGGTTTTCCTTACGTGGTGGTGACCCGTGTCGCGTATGCACCCGACACGCCGGAAGGCTTGCCGCCCCTGCCCGAGCAGGATAGGCTGGAAGCCTTGTCGGAACAGGTGGCCGCGGCCATCGGCAAGAAGACCCGCAGCCTCTATGTCGGCACCGCCTTCAGCCTGGGCCAGCAACAATCCTGGTTCTACGTGACCGATCCCACCGGACTGGAACCGGTGGTGGCCGATATCCACGCGCGCTTTTGCCAGGCTTGCAAGACCAGCACCGTGACCCTGAGCGACCCGACCTGGGCGCTGTATCGCGATCAACTGCTGCCGGATGGGGAAACCCGACAACGCTACGGGCTGCGCAGTTACTGAAATGACAGCGAAAAATAAAGTTTCGCCGCAGAGCGCCGATAACAAGTTTCCTGTCGGCATCAATATTGACAAGCATTTATCGCCATCGACCCAGCCAGCCCAACTGCTGGCTGCCGCCACGACATCATCGGACCAGGTCCGGAAGGAAGCCGCATGAAACAGATCAAACTCCTCCTCAAGGATGAGGTCTACGACTCGCTGGAACGCGATTACCAGAACTTCGTGCGGCTCTCGACCAAGATCGACTCGGGCTTCGTGAAGCCTTCCTTCGATAGCTATCTGCTGGCCAAGCTTTCGGAAAATACCAATTTCCTGACCGAAGAAGCGGTCCAGCACCTGATGCTATCGGGCCAGTATGCCTGGGCCAGACGGGCGATGGACAAGGAATTCCCGGACGTGGTGCAGATCCTCATCGAGCAGGCCGCCAATTATGGATTCTGGATCGCGGTGCGCCACGACTGGAGCACCGATGATCTGATCGCGGCCTCCAAGGCCTGGGCCACGGCCATCATCAAGCAGGCCAAGGGCGATGAAACCCAGATCGACATGCTGGCCACGCAGATCAAGGCCTCGGCCACCAATATCTCGGTCGTGCAGGAACGCTTGAAGACGCCGGCGGCGATGCTGGCCGCGGCCATGGTGCAGGAGCTGCGCGAGACCCATATCGCCATCGAACATGCCTCCGGCATGGTGGCGCGTGAAAAGCTGGGGGCCATGCGTACCCTCTTGAAGCTGGGACGGGCCTTCGGCAATGTTTCCGAAAAGGCCGAAAAAGACATGATGGACAAGCTCAAGCGCGAAAAACCCTGGCTCTTCGAAGACGGCCCCAAGGGCTTCTGGGGCCATGTCGCCGCGTGGTGGCGCGGGGTCTGAACTTAATCTTCTGATATCAGAGCTCTGAACTCTGAACTCTGATGTCTAAGACCCAGGATCAAGGCTGCGGCTGCGCCAGGGCTTCGGCCTCGCGCATGAGGCGGATGTCGCCATACCAGGCTTGCATCTTCTGACCGGTATTGTCGGTATCGGTCAACACCCCTACCCCGATCAGGCGGCCCGGCTTTTCGCCGAAGATGCGTTCGTAATCCTCGGCGACATTGCGCTGGTACGAGCGCCATTGCCCCACGTGCGTGGGCCCGCTTTCAGCCACCAGCATCTGGATGCGGCCGGTGCGGCCATTGGCGATGACGCTGCCCACCGGCGCTTGGCCATCCCAGACATACATCAGCGTGGCATAGGGCAATTCATGCCCGGTCAACAGCTTGGCGGTGTCGAACAGGATGCTGTCCATCAGCGAGAGCTTGTTATGGTCACCATCGAAGGCCAGCACGATGCGCACCGGGGAGTCATCGGTTTCCCGATGCGTGAGATCGGCGGTGGGAATCAGACCCGCCGCCTTCCAGCTCCAGGACAGCCAGGGCTTCTTGTTGATGTCGATGTCCACCACGTGCCGCAAACCCGAGGAGGCACGGTCGGCATAGGCGTGCAGGACGCTGCGGCCATGGTCATCGACCAGCTTGTATTCGGTGGGGATCTTCTTGCGGGTAAAGACCAGCGGCTCCCAGCCCTGCGGCAGCCCCTGCGGGGGATTGGCCGAGAACAGCGCCAACGCCTGGTCCAGCCGGGCCTGCTTGGTGGCGGCATCGACCGGTGCAGCCTTCTGGGCGGCGCAACCGGCCAGCAGCATGGCGGCCCCCAGGCCGACCGAGGCCAACATGCTGCGCGCAAAGGACGACGGGCGGCAGGTCAAACAGGCCAAAGAAGTCAAACGGATCAAACAGGCAAGCACAGCAGCAAAGCGCGCGCCAACGCGCGTGTGAGGCACATTCATGAGGGCCAACCGGAGAAATGGAATCAACTGCGGGAATCGTGTACAGACATCGAGTGCGGCCACCCCGACCGCACTCGAAGGCTAACAGGAAAACCTGCCAGCACCCTATCCGGGAAAACCCTAGAGTGAAAAAAAATTCAGGAATACAACGCCGGCACCGCGCTCATGCCCGCCACAGCGGGCCTCAGTTTTGCTGCCGCAGAATTTGTATGAACATCTTTGCCAAGGACGACAAGGTGCTGTTCTTGCGGGTGACGATGCCGTAGTGCTCGATGCGGGTCTTCAGGTTGACCGGCAGGATGCCCAGCATCTGGCGCGCGGCAAAGAAGTGGGCGATGTCCAGCGGCATCACCGCCACCATGTTGGACTGCGCCAGCAGGGTGATGGTGACGAAGGGCGAGGCGGTCTCGATGACGTTGCCCGGCACCTTCACTCCCTCCAGCTTGAACTCGTGCTCGATCCAGATGCGCATGGGCATGTTGCTGGAATAGAGAATCCAGGAAGCGCCGGCCAGCTCCTGCAATCGCACCTTCTGGGCCGTGGCCAGCGGATGGTCGATGCCGCTGACGATGCACATGGGCTCGCCGCGCAGCATTTCGTAATGGTAGAGGTTGGGTTGGGAACTGACCGAGGAGCGCCCGATCATCAGGTCGATGCGGCCCTGGTCCAGCAGCAGCAATTGGCGCGCGCTGGTGTCTTCGCTGATCTCGATGGAGACATCCGGCTGGATCTCGCGCAGGCGCGACAGCGCGCGCGTGACGAAGGGCGCGGCGCCCATGATGGTGCCGATGGACAGGCGCCCGCCACGGCCGCTGATCATGTTCTGCAATTCTTCGCGCAGGTTGGCCACGTCGCTCTGGATCAGGCGCGCATAGCGGATCACGCAGCGCCCCAGCTCGGTGGCTTCGATGCCGCGCGGGGAGCGGTCGAACAGGGTCACGCCCAGCGCATCTTCCATTTCATGCAAGGCCTTGGTGGCGGCCGGCTGGGTCATGTGCATGACCTCGGCTGCCTTGTGCAGCGACCCCTGTTCGTCGAGCGCCGTCAGCAGGGCGACCTGGCGAAAGCGCAGGCGGCTGACGATGGAGCCGACCGAGGGCAGCGCACCACCCTCTTCCTGCAGTCGGTTATCACCCGATGAATTAAGCTCATTAGACATCCCTGTACCAGCCTCTTATAGTCGTCCCGGAAAAACCACCATGCTAGCGCATCTGCCCTTGGCGCAAGGCGATGCGTGAAAAAAACTCAGGACATGGAGATCAGGAGACCCGGTGAGGCTGATTCAATATCGTGACCGCCAAGGCGAGCGCCGCGTGGGCATCGTCCATGGCAGCAACATCCAGGCGCTGGGGGAAGTCGCTACCATGCGCGAGCTGGCGCAGTTGGCGCTGCAGCGCGGCACCGGCCTGGAACGCCTGGCGCAACTGCTCAATACCGACCAGTGCGAAGACTATGCCGCCATCCTGACCGAGGCGCGCATCCTGGCGCCGCTGGATCATCCCGACCCGGCCCACTGCAAGGTCTCCGGCGCCGGCACCACGCACCTAGGCAGCGCCACCACACGCGACAAGATGCATCGCCGGGTCGAAGGCGATGAGCTCGACAAGACCGATACCCAGTTGATGATCGAATGGGGCATTGCCGGTGGCCGTCCGGCGCCCGGTACAGTGGGAGTGCAGCCAGAATGGTTCTACAAGGGCGATGGCAGCAGCATCGTCGCCCCCGGCCAACCCCTGCCGCGTCCCGACTTCGCGTTGGATGGCGGCGAGGAGCCGGAGATCGTCGGCCTGTACCTGATCGACGAAGACGGCTGTCCGCGTCGCCTGGGTTTTGCCATCGGCAATGAATTCTCCGACCACGTCATGGAGCGCCGCAATTACCTCTACCAGGGCCACTCCAAGCTGCGTCACTGCTCGTTCGGACCGGAGCTGCTGGTGGGCCTGCCCCCGGCGCATCTGGTGGGCATGACGCGCATCCGCCGCAATGGCCGGGTGATCTGGGAACAGGAATTCCTGACCGGCCCCGACAACATGTGCCACGCCATCGAGAACCTGGAATACCACTACTTCAAGTATGCGCACCTGCTGCACCCGGGCGATGTCCACGTGCATTACATGGGCGCGGCCAATCTGTCCTTTGCCTACAGCGTGCGCACCCAGGATGGCGACAGCATCGAGATCAGCATTGCCGAGTTCGGCGCGCCGCTGGTCAATGGCATCGCGCACGTGCAGTCGCACTTCAGGCCGGGAGGTGTCAAACAGTTATAGCCATCGATAGTCGCTCCACGCGGCGCATGACCCTCGAAGTGGTGGCAACACAAAAGACCGCCCCCAGGATAACGATAAAGGAGACCACCCTCATGCTGATCTATTGCCTTCTCTCTGGATTGCCGGAGCGCCGATGAACTACACCTTTGATTTCATGAGCGTGTTCGCGCAGTGGGATCGCCTGCTGCTGGGCGCCTGGCTGACCATTCAACTCTCGGCCTTATCCATCGTGCTGGGCTTCGTGCTGGGCACGCTCTGCGCGATTGCCGGAAAAAGCCATCTGGCGGTGCTGCGCGGCCTGGTGAAGGCTTATGTCGAGATCATCCGCAACACGCCCTTGCTGGTGCAGGTGTTCCTGGTGTTCTTCGGCCTGGCCAGCATAGGATGGAAGCTTTCTGCAGAGACCGCAGCGGTCATCGCCCTCACCCTCAACGTCGGCGCCTACACCACCGAGATCATGCGCGCCGGCATCAACTCCATCCATCCGGGTCAGATCGAGGCGGCCGAATGCCTGGGCATGTCGCGCCTGCATGTCTACTGGCATGTGGTGTTGCTGCCGGCGGTGGAGCGCGTCTATCCCTCGCTGACCAGCCAGTTCATCCTGCTCATGCTGGCCTCCAGCATCACCTCGCAGATTTCCGCAGAAGAGCTGACCGCCACGGCCAACCTGGTGCAGTCGGAAACCTTCCGCAGCTTCGAGGTGTATGCCGTCATCGCGGTGGCGTACCTGGTGCTGTCCTTCCTGTTTCGTGGCGCGTTCTGGCTCATCAGCCAGATGGCCTTCGTGCGCAAGCGCAAGCTGGGCACCCACCTGTAAGGAGCAGCCATGAATGCATTCAGTTTCCTGCACGTGGAGTACCTGCTGCAAGCGGCCGTCTGGACCGTGGTGCTGTCGCTGGTGGCGTTCGTCTTCGGTGGTCTGGCCGGCTTCGTCATTGCGCTGTGGCGGGTCTCGCCCCATGCCAGCCTGCGCACCATTGCCAGCCTCTACATCCAGGTGGTGCAAGGCATCCCGCTGCTGGTGATCCTGTTCGTGGCCTACTTCGGACTGGCCATCGCCGGGCTGAAATTGACGCCGCTGGTGGCCGCCGGCATTTCCTTTGCGATCTACTGCGCAGCCTTCCTTGGCGAGATCTGGCGCGGCTGCATCCAGGCAGTGCCCAGGACGCAATGGGAAGCCGCGGAATGCCTGGGTTTCAATCGCTTCGAACAACTGAGCAAGGTAATCCTGCCGCAAGCCGTCAAGATCGCCACGCCGCCCACGGTCGGCTTCATGGTGCAGATCGTCAAGAACACTTCGCTGGCCTCGGTGATCGGTTTCGTCGATCTCTCGCGCGCCGGCCAGATCATCAACAACTCGACCTTCCAGCCGTTCACCGTGTTCGGCTGCGTCGCCCTCATCTATTTTTGCCTGTGCTTCCCGCTGTCGGCGCTGTCCAAGCACTTTGAAAGGAAATTGAATGTCAGCCATCGTTAAGATCAAGGATCTGCACAAGAGCTTCGGCAGCAACAAGGTCTTGAATGGCGTGTCGCTGGAGGTGCAACAGGGCCAGATGGTGGCCATCATCGGCAAGAGCGGCTCGGGCAAGAGCACGCTGCTGCGCTGCCTGAACGGTCTGGAGAAAGTCGACGGCGGCGACATCCATGTATGCGGACATGATATTCATCATCCAGACAAGCTCAATCTGCGCGAATTGCGCAAGCAGGTCGGCATCGTCTTTCAGAGCTACAACCTGTTCCCGCACCTGACGGTGGAGCGCAACATCACGCTGGCGCTGACCACCATCAAGAAGATGTCCAGCGACGAAGCCAAGCAGATCGCCCACAAGGTGCTGCAACTGGTCGGGCTGGACAACAAGAAGGAAGCCTATCCCGAGCAGCTCTCGGGCGGCCAGGCGCAACGCGTGGCGATTGCCCGCTCGCTGGCGATGGCGCCGGAGCTGATGCTGTTCGATGAAGTGACCTCGGCACTGGACCCGGAGTTGACCGCCGAAGTATTGAAAGTCATGGAAGACCTGGCGCGCGGCGGCATGACCATGGTGCTGGTCACCCACGAGATGGCCTTTGCCCGCAAGCTGGCCGATGTGCTGGTGTTCATGCACCAGGGCCAGGTGTGGGAAATGGGACCGCCGGACGAACTCTTCAGCAACCCCAGGACAGCCGAATTGCAGAAGTTCGTCGCCAGCGACCTCTGAATTGCGCTTGTATGGATTTTATTTTCAGCAGCACCCTACAACTACACAGGAGACCCCAATGAACCATCTGCTCAGCTTCATCAAGAAAGCCGCCGCCGTCGCACTCGGCCTGGCTTGTTTGGCACAGGCCGCACAAGCCGATGCCCTGGCCGACATCAAGGCGCGCAAGAAGGTCTTGGTCGCCATCGACCTGGGCGCGCCGCCCTTCGGCATGACCAATGCCAAGCTGGAGCCGCAGGGCTCGGATGTGGAGACCGCGCGCCTGCTGGCCAAGGACCTGGGCGTGGAACTGGAGATCGTGCAGGTGACCGGACCCAACCGCATTCCCTTCCTGATGACCGGCAAGGCCGACATGGTGATTTCTTCCTTCTCCATCACGCCGGAACGCCAGAAGGTGGTGGCCTTTACCCAGCCCTATGGCGCTTCGCAATTCGTGGTGGCCGCGCCCAAGACTGAAAACATCAAGAGCATCAATGACCTGGTCGGCAAGCGTGTGGCGGTGGTGCGCGGCAATATGCAGGATTCGCTGCTCACGCCCATCGCCCCCAAGGGGACCAACATCGTGCGCTTCGATGATGATGCCACGGTGACGGCGGCCATCCTGTCGGGCCAGGTCGATGCCCTGTGTACGCCCAATTCGCTGGCCTCGGCCATTGCCAAGCAGAATCCGTCCAAGAACCTGGAAACCAAGTTCGCCATCAAGGACATTCCCTACGCCATCGGCTTGCGCAAGGGCGAGCCGGCGCTGGAAAAGTGGCTCAACGAATGGATCACCGCCAACCTGAAGAATGGCAAGCTGCCCGCCATCTATCAGCAATGGGTGGGCAGCCCCATGCCTGACCTGGCACAGTTCGCCGCCAAGTAATTTCCTGCATGTCGCATCGCTTATCGGATGCGACATGCGCCCGCCGCGTTTGCGGCCAGCCCGCAGCATCCACGTTCTCACCGAGATCAACATGAAAGCTACCTCTCCCGTCATCCGACTCAATCCCGTCGATGATGTCGTCATTGCCCGCCAGCAGCTCATCTCCGGCACCGTGCTGCAGGAAGAAGGCGGCCTCAAGGTCATGGGCCTGATCCCTGCCGGCCACAAGATGGCCACCCGCGCCATTGCCGTGGGTGAAGCGGTCAAGCGCTACGGCCAGATCATCGGCACGGCCAGCCAGGACATTGCGCCCGGCCAGCACGTGCATACGCACAACCTGGCCATGGCCGAGTTCTCGCGCGAACACCATTTCGGCGCGGACGTGAAGCCGGTCGATTTCGTGGCCGAGCCGGCCACCTTCATGGGCATCGTGCGTCCCGATGGTCGCGTGGCCACGCGCAACTACATCGGCGTGCTGACCTCGGTGAACTGCTCGGCCACGGCCGCACGCGCCATTGCCGATTACTTCCGGCGCGACATCCACCCGGAAGTGTTGGCCGCCTATCCCAACATCGATGGCGTGGTAGCGCTAACGCACGGCCAGGGTTGCGCCACCGATTCGCAGGGCGAGCCCTTGCAGATCCTGCGCCGCACCCTGGCCGGCTATGCCACCCATCCCAACTTCGCCGCAGTGCTGGTGGTGGGCCTGGGCTGCGAGACCAATCAGATCTCTGGACTGATGGAAAGCCACAACCTGAAGGAAGGCGAATACTTCCATACCTTCACCATCCAGGGCACCGGCGGCACCGCCAAGACGGTGGCGCTAGGCATCGAGAAGATCAAGAAGATGCTGCCCAAGGCCAATGACATCCAGCGCCAACCGGTGTCGGCCAAACACCTGACGCTGGGCCTGCAATGCGGTGGCTCCGATGGCTATTCGGGCATCACCGCCAATCCGGCGCTAGGTGCAGCGGTCGATTTGCTGGTGCGCCATGGCGGCACGGCGATCCTGTCCGAGACGCCGGAAATCTATGGCGCAGAACACCTGCTCACGCGTCGCGCCGTCTCGTCCGAAGTGGGCCAGAAGCTACTGGCGCGCATCGCCTGGTGGGAAGGATATTGCGCCAAGAACGATGCCGAGATGAACAACAATCCCTCGGCCGGCAACAAGGCCGGGGGGCTGACCACCATCCTGGAAAAGTCGCTGGGCGCGGTCGCCAAGGGCGGCACCACCAACCTGGTGGATGTGTATCAATACGCCGAGACCGTCACCGCCCACGGCTTCGTCTTCATGGATACGCCGGGCTACGATCCCATCTCGGCTACCGGCCAGGTGGCGGGCGGGGCCAACGTGATCTGCTTTACCACCGGCCGGGGTTCGGCCTATGGCTGCGCCCCGGCGCCCTCGCTGAAACTGGCCACCAATACGGCGCTGTGGCAACGCCAGGAAGAAGACATGGACATCAACTGCGGCGAGATTGCCGATGGTGACGTCACGCCGCAGGAGATCGGCGAGCGCTTCTTCCAGATGATCCTCGATACCGCCTCGGGCAAGAAGACCAAGAGCGAATTGCATGGCTATGGCCAGGATGAATTCGTGCCCTGGCATATCGGCGTCTATACCTGATGCTGATGCTGATGATGCAGGACATGACATTGTGGCGGTACCCGCTTCCCGTGTAGTCCGGGGCCGCCTTCACTGATATTGATAAGGAATGATGAACATGGCACATACTTTTTCACCCCAGGCGCACCTGCCTGAAGACCACGCCCAGGCCACGCTGATCGGCCGCGTGTGGCAACCGGACGTGGGTCCGGTACTGGTCAAGATCGACGCCGATGGCGCCTATGACTTGACCCTCATCGCCGCCACCTCCAGCCAGTTGCTGGAGCTCGACGATCCCGCGGCCGCCGTGCGCGCAGCCAGCAACATGACGCGCATCGCCACGCTGCAGGAACTGCTGGACAATGCCGACGCCGCGCAGCGCGATACCTCGCGCCCCTGGCTGCTGGCGCCCATCGACCTGCAGGCGGTCAAGGCCAGCGGCGTGACCTTCGTGGCCAGCATGTTGGAACGCGTGATCGAGGAACAGGCCCGCGGCGACGCCGGCAAGGCCGAATCGGTACGGCGCGCCATCAGCGCCGTGATCGGCGACAATCTCTCTAGCGTGGTGCCGGGTTCGCCCGAGGCGGCGCGCTTGAAGGAAGTGCTGCTGGAACAGGGCGTGTGGTCGCAATACCTGGAAGTGGGCATCGGGCCCGATGCAGAAATCTTCACCAAGGCCCAGCCAATGTCCTCTGTGGGGCTGGGCGATGAGGTAGGAATTCACCCCAAGTCCGCCTGGAACAATCCCGAGCCGGAAATCGTCCTGGCCATCAATAGCCGTGGCAAGGTGGTCGGCGCCACGCTGGGCAACGACGTCAACCTGCGCGACTTCGAGGGTCGCAGCGCCCTGCTGCTGGGCAAGGCCAAGGACAACAATGCCTCCTGCGCAGTGGGGCCTTTCATTCGTCTGTTCGACGCAAACTTTTCAATTGACGACGTGCGCCGCGCCGAACTTACAATGCGGGTCGATGGTACGGAAGGCTTCACGCTCAAGGGCAGCAGTTCGATGTCCATGATCAGTCGTGATCCGCTGCAACTGGTGGAACACGCGATCGGTCCCAATCACCAGTACCCGGATGGCCTGGTGCTGTTTCTGGGGACCATGTTCGCACCGACCCAGGACCGTTTCGGTCCCGGCCAGGGCTTTACCCACCAGGTGGCCGACCTCGTCACCATCTCCACTCCCAAGCTGGGCGCGCTGGTGAACACCGTCAACTTCAGCGATCAAACGGCACCGTGGACCTTCGGGCTGACGGCGCTGTTCAAGAACCTGGCCAACCGCAAACTCATTTAATCAAAGGAATCAGCATGTCCGCATCCACTGGCCGCCTCGCCGGCAAGACCGTCCTCATCACCGCTGCTGCCCAGGGCATCGGCCGCGCCGCCACCGAACTGTTCGCCCGCGAAGGCGCGCGCGTGATCGCCACCGACATCAGCCGTCCCCACCTGGATGCCTTGGCCGGTCTGGCCGGGGTCGAGACCCGCATCCTGGACGTGACCGACGATGCCGCCATCAAGGCGCTGGTGGCCGAGATCGGCACTATCGACGTCCTGTTCAACTGCGCCGGCTATGTGGCGGCCGGCAATATCCTGGAATGCGATGACAAGGCCTGGGACTTTTCCTTCAACCTCAATGCCAAGGCCATGTTCCACACCATCCGCGCAGTGCTGCCGGGCATGTTGGCCAAGAAGGCTGGCTCCATCGTCAACATCGCCTCGGCTGCATCGAGCGTGAAGGGCGTGGCCAATCGCTTCGCCTATGGCGCCTCCAAGGCCGCTGTGGTGGGGCTGACCAAGTCGGTGGCGGCGGACTTCGTGGCGCAGGGCATCCGCTGCAACGCGATCTGCCCGGGCACCATCGAATCGCCCTCGCTGAACCAGCGCATCGCCACCCAGGCCAAGGAAACCGGCAAAAGCGAGGATGAAGTACGCGCCGCCTTCGTGGCGCGCCAGCCCATGGGCCGCATCGGCAAGGCCGAGGAAGTGGCGGCGCTGGCGCTGTACCTGGCCTCGGACGAGTCTAATTTCACCACCGGTTCGGTTCACATGATCGATGGGGGATGGTCTAACTGATGAGGTGTGGGCACTGACTTTCTCGGCAGGGAAACGGCATGTACGCCAGCTCGTACATGCCGTTTTTCTTTTTGCTGAGCGTGTTGGCTTGGGGGTGGTGTGGATCAGGTTTATCAATCGACATCATGAAGGCATAATGGGCGCTTCCTCGTTCATGCTGACAGGCAAGCCCATGTCCCTGGCCTCCGCGTCCTCCCCGTCCTTCCCGTCCCTTTCTGCGGACACCATCACCGCCATCTCTCCCGAACCGATGCTGCTGGGCGAGTCGCCCCTGTGGCACGCCGAGGAAGGGGCGCTGTACTGGATCGACATTCCCGGCAAGGCGGTCCACAAGCTGGTGCTGGAGACGCAGCAGCACCAGCGCTGGGACATGCCGGAAGAGCCGGGCAGCATCGTCAAGCACGCACAAGGCGGCCTGGTGGTGGCCTTGCGCACGGGGATGCTCCATCTCAATACCGGCAATGGCGCCTTGTCGGCGCTGCTGGCAGCGCCCTACGATACCAGCCGCATCCGTTTCAACGATGGCCGCTGCGATGCCTCCGGGCGCTTCTGGTGCGGCACCATCTACGAGCCGCGGGACCGCGAGGGCGGCACGCTGTATTGCTTCGAACGCAATGCGCTGCGCGATGCCCATCATGCGGTGACCACCTCCAATGGCTTGGCCTTCAGTGTGGACCAGCGGCTGATGTATCACGCCAATACGCCGGCGCACCGCATCAATGTCTATGACTACGACCTGGCTACCGGCCAGACCAGCAACTGCCGCCTGCTGCGCCAGTTCGATAGCGACAAGAGTGCGCCCGACTATGGTGGTCGCCCGGATGGGGCGGCGGTCGATAGCGAAGGCGCCTATTGGTGTGCGATGTTCGAGGGTGGGCGGGTGTTGCGCTTGTCGCCGGCCGGCGAGATCCTGCAGGAGATCCGCTTGCCGGCGCGTTGCCCGACCATGGTGGCCTTTGGCGGTGCCGATCTGCGCACGCTGTTCATCACCACCGGACGCAATGGCCGCAGCCAGGCCGAGCTGGCGCAATATCCCTTTTCCGGCCATGTGCTGGCAATACGGGTTGCGGTAGCAGGACGGCTGGAATACAGCTATCGCCCATGAGCGTGGCGGCGGCCTGTGGTACGCAAGCGGCACAATCAGACACGCGAGTATGCTTTTGTGATGATTATGAGAGAATATCGCGTTATCGCGGACGCTTTGCGCCGCGTCCCGTACAAGCAAAGATCCTTCAATACACTTTACGCGCTGAAAGATAATCCATGACTAAAATGAAGAGCCTGGTTGCCAAGATCGCTTTTGCTGGCGTCGCCGCCTTTGCCATCCAGTCCCCCAGCTACGCCTTCGGCCTCGACGGTATGTCGCTGGAATACGGTACCGGCAACAGCACTCAGCTGGCCCGTCTCGGTGCCCAGTTCAACTGGGGTCCGAACTGGAATTTCTGGCAATCCAACGGCACCCACATCGGTGGCTACTGGGATCTGTCGCTGGCCAACTGGCGCATGAACCACTACAACAAGACCAATGACAGCGCCAACCTGGTCGATCTGGGCCTGACCCCGGTGCTGCGTTTCCAGCGTGACGATGGCAAGGGCTTCTATGGCGAAGCCGGCATCGGCGTGCATCTGTTCTCCAAGCTGTACCGCAACAACGACAAGGTCTTGTCGACCGCCTTCCAGTTCGGTGACCATGTCGGCGCCGGCTATGTGTTCAGCAATGGCCTGGACCTGGGCATCCGTCTGCAACACTTCTCCAACGGCGGTATCAAGCAGCCCAACGGCGGCGTGAACTTTGCCGTGGCACGTGTGGCCTATAAGTTCTAAGTTATGGATGTTGGCAGGAGGATGGAGAACCATCTTCCTGACTTGAAAAAGAAGAAGCCGGCTTAGCCGGCTTTTTTATTGCCTGTGCGTTTGTAGGACTGAGTTGTTGTGGATAGTACGAGGGTGTGGGCTGGAGCGAGGGGTTTAGATTTTTCGCCTGTGCATAAATCAACTGCGATGCCGGGCGTTGCCTTGGGCTGTGTATAAATCTAAGTGCCGGCTTTCGAACATGCCCTTGTCATGCGGCTTTCCAGGGGATTCATGTTCTAAAAACTAAGTGTCTTGTGCATAAGATCAGTTCATTGGCCGCGATGCTGGCTTGGCGAGCTGTGCATAACACTAAGGTCGATGCCACCACACCGCTGATATCAGAGCACAGAGGTCAGAGATCATAGGTCAGAGCCCTGATATCTGCGCAGAAGTATGCAGACCCGTGCAGACATGTGCCCAAGCACAGTCAGATTCACAACACAAAGCAATCGCACAAAAGCAAAAACCCTCGTTACTTTCGTAACGAGGGTTCTGCGGAGTAACAAGCCTGACGATGACCTACTTTCACACTGGTTGCAGCACTATCATCGGCGCGAAGTCGTTTCACGGTCCTGTTCGGGATGGGAAGGGGTGGTACCAACTTGCTATAGTCATCAGGCATAACTTGTAAAGTCAGTTGCTCTCGATGGAGCAGCAACCAACCCAAACTGGAAGAAGTATTTTAGATTCTGGGTGTGATGCACTAGGGCAAACACAATATATGCTCAACTTGTCTATAACAGAGCTAATGTTATAGGAACAAGCCGCACGGGCAATTAGTATCAGTTAGCTTAACGCATTNTGCGCTCCACACTG
>NZ_BADI01000214.1:0-9749 GCF_000333555.1 Herbaspirillum sp. B65
TTGCTGTCTGCATGTCGCCACAACCAAGCCCCGCGCTTGATCCTTTGCTTGTCGTAAAGGAATTCCATGTCGATCCACGTGGCCCTGAACCATGTCACTTCTTACACCTACGACCGTGCCATCAACCTGGGGCCGCAAGTCATCCGCTTGCGTCCCGCCCCGCATAGTCGTACCCGTATCCTGAGCTATTCGCTGCGGGTATCGCCCCAGCCGCATTTCATCAACTGGCAGCAAGACCCGGAATCGAACTACCTGCAAGCTGTAAAACCTAAGTTTTTGGTGTGCGCAATATAAGTTTTTTCCCTGGCCGGACGTAGTCCGGCCATCGTCTTTTATCAGTCTTTTATCGTATGAGCTCTCAGCGTCGTGTCACTGGTGTGCGCAAGAAACTGGCCATGTTGCTGGCCATCGCCTTCATCCTCCTGATGTGGCAGATCGCGGCCTGGTCGTTGCCGTCCTTCCTGATGCCGGGGGTGCCGGAGGTGGCGGCGCGCCTGTGGGACGAGGTGCAGTCCAGCAATTTCCGCGCGGCGCTCTTCGGCAGTCTCTATCGCCTGGGCCTGGGCTATGGCTCGGCGCTGGTGCTGGGCATCGGGTTTGGCTTGATCGGCGCGGTGCTGTTCTTCTTCCGCGAAGTGCTGAAGTCGGCCATCGTGATCCTGCAATCGATTCCCTCGATTGCCTGGGTGCCGCTGTTCCTGATCCTGATGGGCTTTGGCAACCTGCCCATCGTGGTGGTGGTGGCCATTGCCGCCTTCTTCCCGGCCGCGCTGTCGGTGATGAATGCCACCGAGAGCGTGCAGCAGGTGCATGTGTCGGCGGCGCGCGTGATGGGCGCTTCGCGCCTGTCCATGCTGCGCCGGGTCTATCTGCCGGCGGTGATGCCGGAACTCATTACCGGCGCCCAACTGGCCTTTGGCAATGCCTGGCGCGCGCTGATCTCGGCTGAGATGCTGGTCGGTTTCGGCAAGGGCCTGGGCCGCACGCTAGCCTATTCGGGCGAGACTGCCGACATGATCGGCGTGATGGCCAATATCCTCACCATCGCCATCCTGGCCGCCTTGATCGACCAGGTGATCCTGGAAAACCTTAAACATCGCTTGCTGAAGTACCAGTACGTCTGATTCCAAAAACTAAGTTTTCCGTTCTCTGAAACTAACGATGCGCAGACTTCATTGCTTGCTTCTGCTGGCGCTGCTGGCCTTCGATGGCAGCGCCCATGCGGGTGTCATGGACGACGCCCGCCGCACCGGTCAATTGCGCATCGGCCTGGACCACGTGCCACCGGCTTACCAGGCCGGCATGAAATTCCGCACTCCAGAAAACATCGCCACCGTGCTGGCCGAGGATCTGGCTGCGCAATGGAAGCTCAAGCCCGAGCTGCAGAGCAACGCCGCCGAGCGTGCCGCGCTCAAGGGGTTACGCCCGCAGCTTGTATTGACGCGCATGGCAGCGGACGCCGCGACCACCAACGATCTTGCTCAGATCCCCACCGGCTATAGCGCTGGCGGCATGGCCATCATGCGCAGCGACACCAGCATCCGTAAATGGGAAGACTTGAAGGGCCGCAGCGTCTGCGTGTCTGCCGGCTCGCCCTATGTCGGCACCCTGGCAGCGCGCTACGGCGCCATCGAAAAAGTAATGCCGGCCCCGGCCGATTCGCTGCTGGCCGTGCGTATCGGTCAGTGTGATGCCGCCGTGCATGACGACACCCTGTTGAAGGTCTTGCTCAAATTGCCCGAGTGGAAGAAATTCTCCGCGCAACTGGCCCCGGTGAGTCGCCAGAGCCTGGTGTTGCAGGTGCGCGGCAATGATCCGGCAGACCTGGCCGCAGCACGCCAGGCTGCGGCGAGATGGAACGCTGCGTTCTGGGAGGCGGCCATCAAGAAGTGGGTCAACAACGTGGCCTTCGAGGTCTACCTGGACCAGAACGTCCCGGATTGTCACTGAGCAGGCTTGCTAGCTCGGCAATGATGTGCTTGCCCGATCGGGGTGCGATGGCATTTTGTTGCCAGCGGCATCACGAAGCGTCGCCAACTGCCACAAAAAAAGCCGGCTGCTCAGGTTTTCCCTGTGGCAGAGGGCGACAATGAGCGTAACATAGACGACATTCGTCGTACTGGAGGGGACAGCATGTTGCCTCCAGCCTTCATTACTCAGCCTTCGTTCCAAAGGGAGCCCATCATGGCCATGGACATCGCCTCCGCTGTCAACTCTGTCGTTTCCGACCCCAACGGCAACGCCCCCACCACGGGCAAGGCCAACGATCCGGTCGCGGTGCGTCGCGCCGAGGAAGCGGCTGCCGCGGTCAAGGCCGAACAGCGTCGCCTGGAAGAAATCCAGGCCGATGAAACCCGCGCCGAAAACGCGCGCCAGGAACGCAGCCGGCGCGAACAAGCCTCGCGCAACGCTACCGGCGATATCATCGGCACCACCGTCAATTCGGTCGCCTGATCCTCCCTCTGCCATCCACCAAGCCCGCAGCCCTGAAAAGGTGCTGCGGGCTTTGTCGTTGCCGCCGCGATGCGGTAGCACGCCGATATCCTTTTAGGATGCTCTACCGAGCAGGTTTTTGGAGAGTGATGACATCTTCTCTCAAGAGCATGTATTCGAATTCGCTCACCGTCAGGGGCTTTGAAAAATAATATCCTTGCAGGATATCCGCACCCAGCGCCTGACACAGCTGCATTTGCGCCAAGGTTTCCACCCCTTCGACGATGACTTCCAGCGCGAGGCTCTTGGCCAGCGCGATGATGGATTTCAATAGCTGGACATCGTCCGGTGACTCCGGCACGTGCTGCATGAAACTCTTGTCGATCTTGAGCACCGAGATGGGGAGTTGTCGCAGATACGACATGGACGAATAACCGGTGCCAAAGTCGTCCAGCGCAATGGTCACCCCCATGTCCCTGAGTTGCGTCAATGCGGTCGCCGCATTCTCAAAATCGGCCACCATGATGTTTTCCGTGACTTCGACGGACAAGCGCAAGTCGTCGCGGCCGGTACTTTCCAGGTCTTTCTTGAACGCATCCGGGAAGGAGCGATCATGCAATGTTGATGCGCTGATGTTGATGGCGATCTGAAAAGACTGCTCGACCCGGCCTTCGTCGCGCCACGTGCGCAGCTGTCGCAGCGATGCGCCGCGGGTGAAGTCATCGATGATCCCCATCATGCCGCATTCCTCGGCGATTGAGATGAATCGATCTGGAGCGAGCAGGCCCAGGCTGGGGTGCTGCCATCGCACGAGCACTTCGGCGCCGCAGATTTCCAGGGTCTTGGCGTGGACAAACGGCTGATAGAACACGCGCAGCTGCGGCACCAGATTCTTGGAACGTAGCGCATTTTCTATTCCAATCCGATATAGCACTTTCGCTTGTAACTGCTCGCTGTATAGATAGAAGCCGTTTCGGCGCGTGTTTTTTACGTGATACATCGCCAGATCGGCATACCTGCACAGATCGGCGGCATTCTGAGCGCACTCGGGATAGGAGGCAATGCCGATGCTGCAGGTGACGATCTGTTCGATGTCATCGATCACAAAAGGATCTTCCATGGACTTGATAATGTGCGCCGACAACTCCATGAGATCTTGCGTGCCCCAGATATTCTGCGCGACGATGGCAAATTCATCACCGCCGAGCCGGGCGGCCAGCTCGTTGTTGTGCAGCACATTCAGCAGTCTCTTGGCGACCATCTTGAGTAGCGTGTCGCCCGCGGAATGACCATAACAATCGTTGAACAGCTTGAAATTGTCCAGGTCAATGAACAGTACGCCAAACCGGATATCGCGTTGGCGCGCACGTTCAAATGTCGCGGCCAGTTTATTATCGAAACAGTAGCGATTGGCCAAGCCGGTCAACGGATCGTTTTCGGCCAGCAATTGCAGACGATGTTGCGCATCCAGCAATTGCAGCGTGAGTTCCTGGCGCGTCTTGGCGTGGAGCAGGGCTTTGCGACATGTCTGTGCAGACACTTCGCTCTTGAGCAGGAAGTCCTGCGCACCCGCTTCGATGCAGCGGCACTGCAGGTCCTCTTCAGTCGGGCCGCCGGTCAAGACGATCACGGCGACGTGGTGCGCAATATGGCGGTTGATTGCGTGCAAGGCATCCAGGCAATCCATGTCCGGGAGCCGATAGTCAAGCAGTACCGCATCGAATGCTCCTTGCATCAGCGCATTCAATCCTTCCCTGGCGGTTGCTGCCTCGGCGATCTCGCTGGAGACATTGGCCGCGCGGATGGTTTTGACAATGGACATCCGGTCTACCGTGTCATCATCGATAATCAGAAGTCTCATGGATGCGGTCCTTTAGTTTATTTTCACGGCAATTCGACAATGCGCCAATAGTGCTCCAGCAAGCCAATTGCACTCATGAAGTCACGGTTGATGGTGCTTTTGGTCATGTAGCCGGCGATATGTTTTTCGTAAGCCATGGCCATGTCTTCGTCAGCCTTGGAAGTGGTCAGAACGAATACCACAGTCTTCGTCAACATCTTGTCGGCGCGCAGTTCCCGCAGGAACTCGATACCGTTCATGCGTGGCATGTTCAGGTCGAGCAGCACGATAGACGGGGAAGGCAGCATCCCTCCACGCAGCATGTCGAGCGCTTCCAGTCCATCTCTGGCGCGAAAGCTCGGATTGGCAATCCTTAGTTTTTCGAGTGCTCTGCGCACGCCCATGACGTCGATATCATCGTCATCGACGATGAGCAGCGAGACTTCTTTTCGAGACTCGGTGGCAGCCATTCAGAGATCCTGACGTAAGGTCGGTGCGATTGGCCAGGTAAACATGAAAGTACAACCGCGTTGAATCGGTGCATTGCTGAGCAGGCTGATCTTGCCGCCGGCATTCTCCACCAGCTTCTTGACCAGCGCCAATCCTATGCCACTGCCTTCGACTTCGTCCCGTGGTCGCAAGGTCTGGAACATCTGGAATACGCGCTGATGAAATGTCGGATCAATTCCCGGTCCATCATCGGCTACCGTGAATTCGGCCAGATCATCGGCCAGCCGGCGTACTGCGACGGTGATCGTTCCCTGCGGTCGGTCGTGATGCTTTACCGCATTGGACATCAAGTTGCGCAACACTTGTTCCAGTGTTGGCTGGCAGGTCCGAATGGGAAAATTCTGCCCCTCGAGATGCAAGGTAAAGGTCGAAACGGGGAGATACGAATCGTAGATCTGACGCACAAGGTCATAGGCATCCATGTCGGCCAGAAGCAATTCAGATCGACCCACTCGGGAGTAGAGCAGCAGATCGTCGAGTAATTTATCCATGCGTGCGATGCGTTGCTGCATCATGTGGAGATGCTCTTCGATCGAGGTCGTATTGTGTTCGGCCAGATCTTCCTTGATCCATGTGGCGAGCTGGCCGATGCCGCGCAAGGGCGACTTCAGGTCGTGAGAAGCTACATAGGCAAAGGCCAGCAGTTCGTCGTTACTGCGCTTGAGTTCAAGTTGTTGCGCTTTTAGCCTGTGGTTGGCGATGACACGCTCGGTAATAACGCTGTGGGAAATGACGAAGAAACTTTCCGCGTCTAGCACGGGAGCGATCCGCATCATGAACCAACGCTGTTCATTGGGGCTATGGCATGGGTATTCATACTGAAAGAACGGCACCTCAGAGTCGATCACTGATTTGATGCCTATGTACACATGTCCCCCATCAGATTCGCCACTCTCGTCTGCCGCACGACAGGCGGAAAGATAGCTGGTGCCAATCCACCTGTATTCGGCGGGCATACCATTGTTTTTGCCGAAGTCACACCATGCCTTGTTGACGTAATGGATCACGCCGGCACGGTCTATCAATGCAATTTGGCTGTCGATAGAGTCCAGGGTGGCTCGGGGCAGCCAGGGAAAATGGCTTGCCACATTGTTTTCGGACTGCGACTGACGATGTCCTTCTTCAAGGTCGCTCTTCATGCCCTCCGCTCCCATCCTTTGCAAGCCACCGTGTCTACGTAACTGCTTCAAGGCTCGTAGATGCACAAGAAGAGATGTACACCTCTACGAACGCGTCGGTCTATTTCATCATGACTTAGCGTGGGTAGTGAGCAGATCGCTCTTTGCCAAACGGCCACGCCATGCCACAACCCAACGATATCTCCGGCAGCTTGAGCGGGGTCACATGAGATGAGCTTGCCGCTTGCCATCGCTTGCTCGACGATGCGGGTGAGTAACGCATGGTCTCGGCACCGGGCCTCATGGGATATGCGTTCAACTAACCGCGGATATGTCTTGTTCGCTGAGGCCAGAAGTCGCGCCCATCTGAATTCTGTGCGCTGGTTGATGCCTTTTAAATATCTTATGCCGAGTTCGTAGAGTGCCTCTGCCAGTGGTTTTTCCAGGATGCCTGCAAGCTCGTCATCTGCTGTGCCAATCGCTGTCTCAGCGTCTCGTAATAGCTCGGCTACGAAGGCTTCTTTATCTTCGAAATAGCTGTAGAAAGTCCGTCTTGCTACACCAGCATTCACCGCAATCGACTCGATATTGAAGTCCAACCCCTGCTTCAATATCAGCATTCGTCCGGCGTCCAGAAGACGGACTCTGCTTTCAGGATTGCGTGGTCGTCCAGGACGCCTCCTTGCTGCGCCCGGCTCGGAGTAAACTTGAATCATTCATGCCCCCCATCATCGACTAACTAAGTAACTGATTTTTCGGTCTCTTGAGTTGGTGCTCGGTTCGGGTTCAATAGCAATCTCGACGCGATTGCGTCCATTATTTTTAGCGCGATAGAGTGCTGAGTCGGCCAAGGAAAGAAGCGTAGTGCCATCATGTCCCAATTGGTAGGCCGCAACGCCAAAGCTGCAGGTGCGCTTATCGATAAGTGCGAAACTATGCCTCTCCACAATTGATCTCAATTTTTCAGCCATACGCGAGGAAGCCTCTACATCGCATTGCGGCAGGATGAGGAGAAACTCTTCTCCCCCCCAACGACCGACTATGTCTGTGGCACGCACGTTAGTGCGTAATATCTCCGCAATACGGACAAGGACAGCGTCTCCGGCCGAATGTCCAAACTTGTCATTCACTTCCTTGAAATGATCGACGTCAAGCAGGATCAGTGACAACTTTGTTCCATATCGATGGGCACGGGCGATTTCGCTATCCAGTGTTTCATCCAGCTTCGTTCTGTTGGCCAGGCCGGTCAATTTATCCGTGACGGCCAGAAGCGCAAGTTTTTCATTGAGACGCTCGATGCGCTGTTCAGCCAATTTGCGTCCTGTAATGACGCTATGAGAAATGACGAAGAAACTTTCCATTTCCAACACGGGGGCGATACGCATCATGAACCAACGCTGTTGATTCGGGCTATGGCATGGATATTCGTACTGAAAGGACGGCGCTCTAAACTCAAGTACTGATCTGATGCCTGCGTAGACCTGTTGTCCATCCTCCTCGCCACTGTTGCTTGCCCAACGGCATACCGCAAGATAGTTTGTGCCAATCCATCTGTACTGGGGAGGAATACCATTCTCTTTGCCGAAATCACACCATGTCTGGTTGACGTAACGGATCACCCCGGCACGGTCTATTAACGCAATTTGGCTGTCGAGAGAGTCCATGGCTGCGCGGAGCAGTCTGGGTAAGTGGCTTACCACAGATTTTTCGGCCTGCGATTGACGATGTCCTTCTTCAAGGTCCCTCTTCATGCCCTGCTCCCATCCTTTAATTTAACTAGAACTGATTTCATCAATAGGCGTCAGTGCGAGCCAGTCCCGTTGGGGATGATGTGCAAGGCGCGAATTGGCGCGCCTTGCCAGCCCCCCCTCTGAGCAGAACGTATCTCACGCCTATTGATGAAATGCGTTGTGCCAAGTTGGAGAGGGTGGTGACGCGCAAAGCCATGTGCCGGGCTTGGGCCCGGTCATCACGCGATCTTCAACG
This sequence comes from Herbaspirillum sp. B65, assembly GCF_000333555.1. NCBI lineage: Bacteria > Pseudomonadati > Pseudomonadota > Betaproteobacteria > Burkholderiales > Oxalobacteraceae > Herbaspirillum > Herbaspirillum sp. B65. The sequence continues at coordinate 7,888 of NZ_BADI01000214.1, forward strand.
AGCTCCTGCTCGTACTGCCAAGGGAGAGGGGCGCTCAGGCCCCGCAATCGAGACAGGACTGGTCTTCCGATCGAAGAGCTTGCGAAAAGTATCGCCAACTGGCGATACCTGATGTGGAGAGTGGAGTGAGCGAGCGCTTGAGATCGTGTTCGAGACGTCCTACAGGCGCTGACAGGCAAGCATACGCATTTCGCGCGAGCTGCCCCTTATGAGTCGTGACGACGTTATGCATTACCCCCCCTTAACGCAGTTAGCCTAGCGACATCGTTATTGACCTCAATTCAAGACCGCTTAGGCGCCCCCTTAGGGCAAAGGATAATGAATCGGTCATCAACAAGCTAACGGACAGGCTTCGGCCAGTTCAACAACTTGAAGCTTGTCCATTCTTCGGCAGAACCGTGGAGCCGGCATTATTAATGAGTTTGACCGGACTCCAAAACAACACCATCCCCGTTCGATTTTCATGCCGTGTACCAGATATCGTCACGGATTCAACGTGGGACGGTGGACGAACAAAAGGACGCTCTGTTCGCCATATATCAATCACACCCCTAATGTGATTGATATGTAAGTTACATGCTAACTAGTTAGTTAACTATTTTCAAGGGTTTGGTGCGACGAGTAATGACTCATCCTGTTTTTCTATTTCTCTGTTTCCTCATTGCAATACCGCCGCCTTTGAATGGAACGAACCCTCAGTGATGCTGCCCCGGCCCATTGAGCGAGCCCAGCAGCCAGGTCTCGGCCATGTCGATCTGGTTGATCAGCATCAGGAAGGTTTCGTCATTGATGCGCTGCTCGGCGCGCAGGTAATGCACTTCCAGCCGCTCGGCGCGGACCGCTTCGAGTCGCAGTTCGCGCTCGAACTGCTTGAAGCGGTTGGCGGCGCGCTGGGTTTCTTCCGAATCACTCTCGGCATTCATGCGCATCCGATAGGTGGCCAAGAGGCTGCCGCTGACTTCCATCAACAGCGCCAGGTCCGATTCGTCCAGGTTTTCGCCGATGCGTTCCTGGGCCGTTTCGATGCTGCGCACGGCCGCCTCCGACAGGCGCAGGCGCGCCATCATTTCTTCGGCGCGGCGTCGCTTGACCTCGGCATCGAGTTGCAGATCCTTGAGCAGCCATGGCAGCAGGAAGCTGCCAAACAGCAGCGAGCAGATGATCACCCCGGTGGCCAGGAAGATCAGCAGGTCGCGTGCCGGGAAGGGCGTATGTTCCTTGAGCAGCAGCGGGATCGACATCACACCGGCCAGCGTGATGGCGCCGCGCACCCCGGACAAGGCGGTGATGCTGATGAGGCGCAGGTCGAACTTGCGATTGCGCCCGCTCTGGCCGCGCAGGGCCGAGGCGAAGCGGCGCATCCGCAGGTTGATCCAGACCCAGACGAAGCGCAGCACGATCAGCGCCACCGTGATGGCCAGGATATAGACGAACAGATGCCATACCGGCACGTTGCCGGCCATCTGCGCATCCACGTGGGCCAGGCTGACGATGCCTGGCAACTGCAGACCCAGCAGCAGGAAGGACATACCGTTGAAGACGAATTCCAGCATGGTCAGGATGCTGCGTCCCTGCAGGCGGGTGGCTGCCGATTCGCCACCAGCGGTCTCCAGGTAAGGCATCAACATGCCGCCGGCCACCGCGGCCAGGATGCCGGACAGGCCAAAGTGTTCGGCGAAGATGTAGGCCGTAAAGGGAATCAACAGCAGCAACACCACCTGGATGCCTGGTTCGTCGCCCGCCCATTCGATGATCTTGCGCCGGATCAGGCCGAAGCCCCCAGCCACGATCAGCCCCACGGCGATGCCGCCGGCGGCGATCAGGACGAAGGAAATGCTGGCGTCCAGCAGGGAAAAGGTACC
>NZ_BADI01000213.1:0-1013 GCF_000333555.1 Herbaspirillum sp. B65
GCCGGCCTGCCTGAGGCCATCGACTACCTGACCCACTTCGGCTACACCGGCAGCCAGGCCTACATGCTGCTGACCGCAGCACCGGTGGAAGGGCGCATCGGCGGCATCGTCGACATCCCCAACTGCGCCTGCACGGTGGCCTTGCCGACCTCGATCTTCGACCAGGACATCACGCCCAAGGGCATGTTGAACGACAAGTCCTATTGGGGGCGCAAGGCCTAGCGGTTTTCGTGGTTCGTAGTGACGTGTGTGTTACCGGCCGGGCATCGGCCTGGCCGGTTTTTTTGCCAGCCATTCTGGAGGAGGCCGACATGCCTTTGTATGACATCCGTTGCAGCCATTGTGAAGGTATCTTCGAGCGACTCATCCCGCTGCAGGGACTGCATGGGCAGACTCCCTGTCCTTACTGCAAACAGCAGACGGCTGCCTCGCCCATGCCCACGGGTGGCCATGTGGGATTGCAGGTCAAGTATCGCTGGCAGCCGCGCAACGGTGCCGAGCAACTGGCCGGGCAGGGCGCCACCGGTCCCGGCACGCACGCGGGCGCGGGGCGCAGCAGCGTGCTGCACAATTGCAAGGGGCATAGCTGCAGTATCTGCGCGACCTGAGGGGTCAGGCGCGCTTTATTCCAGCATCGCATCCAGTCCGGCAGAAAGTTCGCCGAAGGTCGGCATGGCACGCTCGGCCTTGTCGGCGGCATGATTGACCAGCAGCGGTCGCCAGGCCGGGTCCACGCCCAGCTTCTTGGCCAGCGCAAGGGGATAGCTGGCCTGCGCGGCGGCGTCATCGAGCTGGAGCACCTCGATCCGGGCCGCCCAGGCGCCCAGGTGGACCCAGCCTGCGCTGCGTTCCAGGCGACCGGCCGCCAGCGGATCGGGAATGGAACGCAGCGCGTTGGCCATGGCGTCGGGGAAATGCCAGATCGTCGCCAGTTCCGCCGAGACATCGGCGTAATGAAAACCCCAGGCCTCTTTCTCGCGTGGGCACGGTCGGCGTCGAGGACATGCATGCTG
>NZ_BADI01000212.1:0-17842 GCF_000333555.1 Herbaspirillum sp. B65
CAGACGCCCCGGCGCCCCGTCTCGGTGATCTACGTGCCGCCCGCCGGCGCTGCTGCCGCCATCTGGGAAGCCGTCGAAGCCGAGCTGGATCTGGCCATCTGCATCACCGAAGGCATCCCCGTGCGTGACATGCTGGCCCTGAAGGACCGCATGGCCAAGGCCGGTTCCAAGACCCTGCTGCTGGGCCCGAACTGCCCCGGCCTGATCACCCCGGACGAAATCAAGATCGGCATCATGCCCGGCCACATCCACAAGAAGGGCCGCATCGGCGTGGTCTCCCGCTCGGGCACCCTGACCTATGAAGCCGTGGGCCAGCTGACCGCCCTGGGCCTGGGCCAGTCCTCCGCCGTCGGTATCGGTGGCGACCCGATCAACGGTCTGAAGCACATCGACGTCATGAAGGCCTTCAACGACGATCCGGACACCGACGCCGTCATCATGATCGGTGAAATCGGCGGTCCTGACGAAGCCAACGCCGCCCGTTGGATCAAGGACAACATGAAGAAGCCGGTGGTTGGCTTCATCGCCGGTGTGACCGCGCCCCCGGGCAAGCGCATGGGCCACGCAGGTGCCCTGATCTCCGGCGGTGCCGACACTGCCGAAGCCAAGCTGGCCATCATGGAAGAGTGCGGCATCAAGGTCACCCGCAACCCGTCCGAAATGGGTCGCCTGCTGAAGTCGGTGCTGTAAGAGCGCCGATGGCTTGCCCGCAAGGCAAGCCCAGCCCGACCTGCCGTACACGCAAGACCAGGTAGCACCAGCATGGGGAGCTTCGGCTCCCCATGTCTTTTAGGGTGGCCTGCCTTGATGGGCAAGGCACTAATCGCGCACGACGCGGTCATCCAGCCATGCGCCCGACCAGAGGCGCTGTTTTCCTGGAGGACATGAATGGAATTGCTGACCAACCTGAACTGGGTGGCGGTGGCGCAGATCATCCTGATCGACATCCTGCTCGGCGGCGACAATGCCATCGTCATCGCGCTGGCCTGTCGCAACCTGCCCGACAAGCTGCGCATGAAGGGCATCGTCTGGGGTACCGTGGGGGCCATTGCCATCCGCATTGCCTTGATCGCCTTTGCCGTGACCATGCTGCAATTGCCCTACCTGAAGCTGGTGGGCGGCATCCTGCTGCTGTGGATCGGCATCGCGCTGCTCAATGAAGAGGACGAACATACCGACATCAATGGCAGCGACCGTCTGTGGGGCGCCGTCAAGACCGTCATCGTGGCCGACCTGGTGATGAGCCTCGACAATGTGATCGCCATCGCCAGTGCAGCTGACCAAGCCGCTGGCGAGCATCAATTGTTGCTGGTGGTGTTCGGCATCGTGGTCAGCATCCCCATCATCGTCTGGGGCAGCACGCTGGTATTGAAGTTGATGGAGAAATTCCCGGTCATCGTCACCCTGGGTGCGGCCTTGTTGGGTTATATCGCCGGTGGCATGATCTTCAGCGATACGGCCGTACAGGCCAGGTTGGAGTACTTCATCGCCAATACCGAATTCATCCTGCCCGGTGCCGGGGTTCACCTGAGCCTGCCGGGCCTGGTCGGTGCACTGGGGGTGGTGTTGACTGGGCTTACGCTCAAGCGCAGGAAAGCCGAGCAGCAGCATAAGCCGCTGCCCTAGTCGGTGGTTGAGGCATATCAGCGCCAGGGCCCGACAAACCTGCTAGTTTTGCAATTTATTCGCTGGTACGCATTGCCGGCGCTGCCGATACTGGCAACGCCCTTTTATTTTTTACGAGGATTCCATGAAAGCAGTCGTCTCCCGCCGCGCCCAACAAGGCTTCACCCTGCTCGAACTGATGGTCACGCTGGCCGTCATCGGCATCCTGGCCATGCTGGGCGCTTCGCAGTACCAGGACTACATCGTCCGGGCGCGCGTCTCGGAAGGCTTCAACCTGGCCGAGCCCTATAAGCTCGCCGTGACCGAGCAGATCAGCTCCAACAATGGCGTTTTCACCGTGGCGCAACTCGGCTTGCCGGCTTTCACGCCGACCGACAACGTCAGCAAGATCGAAGTCTCGCCGATGGAAAAGCGTGGCGTCGGTGGCGTCATCACCATCACCTATGGCCCGCGCGTGGGTGACGGCGGCAGCTTGACGCTGACCCCTACCATCGCCTCCGGCACCATCCAGTGGCAATGCGCGGCCAAGGATGTGAAGCAGGCTGCCACGCCCGAAGGCGCTACGCCCAACACCGGCTTCGTCGCCGGCACGCTGCCGGCCAAGTTTGCGCCGGCCAATTGCCGTGGCTGAATCGCTGGCATAGCGTAGATGAAGAAAAACGAAACGCGCCCTCGGGCGCGTTTTCAGATTGATGACAAAGCCTTGGCGAAAGCCAAGGCTTTGTTGTTTAATCGGACATGCTCAAAAAACCGACAGCCGCCCAGCATGAGTTAGAGATGGTGACCATCGAGATGCTCGTGCCCAAGGACCATCTGCTGCGCAAGATCGACGCGGCGGTGGATTTCGAGTTCATCCGCGAGAAGGTGGCGCATCTGTATTGCGCCGACAATGGCCGCCCGGCACTGGACCCGGTGATACTCTTCAAGCTCTTGTTCATCGGCTACCTCTTCGGTATCCGCAGCGAGCGCCAGCTCATCCGCGAGGTCCAGGTCAATGTGGCCTATCGCTGGTTTGCCGGATTCCGTCTGACCGACAAGGTACCGGACTCCTCCACCTTCTCCCAGAACCGGCGCCGCCGCTTCATTGATACCACCGTCTATCAAGAGATCTTCGACGAGATCGTGCGCCAGGCCATTGGACGCGGCATGGTCGATGGCCGCGTGCTCTACAGCGACAGCACCCACCTCAAGGCCAACGCCAACAAGAACAAGTTCGACTACGTTCAAGTTACCCAGACACCCTCGGCCTATCTGGCCGAACTGGATGCCGCTGTGGATATCGACCGTGCCGAGCATGGCAAGAATCCGCTCAAGCGTGACGATGATGATGAGCCGCCCACCAAAGAGATCAAGGTCAGTCGCACCGATCCCGAGAGCGGCTACATGGTGCGCGACGACAAGCCCAAGGGCTTCTTCTACCTGGATCACCGCACCGTCGATGCCAAGCATTCCATCATTACCGATACCCATGTCACGCCCGCCTCGGTGCATGACAGTCAGCCTTATCTGGCGCGCCTGGACCGGCAGCGCAAAGCGTTCGGATTTGATGTGCAGGCCGTTGGCCTGGATGCGGGCTACTTCACACCGGCCGTCTGCCAGGGACTGGAGAATCGCGAGATCAGCGGCGTGATGGGCTACCGCACACCCAACCACAAGCCAGGGACATTCTTTAAACGGGCGTATGAGTACGATGCTTACCGTGACGAATACATCTGCCCGCAGGGTCAGCCCTTGCGCTACAGCACGACCAATCAACTGGGGTATCGGGAATACAAATCCAAGCCTGAGCAATGCCGAGGCTGCAAGGTACGCGAGCAATGCACCAATAGCGCCAATGCGGTCAAGGTGGTCACGCGCCATGTGTGGGAGCGTTCCAAGGAGAAGGTGGATGATCGGCGTCGTACCGAATGGGGCAAGCGCATCTATGCCAGACGCAAGGAAACGGTAGAACGCAGCTTCGCCGACGCCAAGCAATTGCACGGACATCGTTATGCCCGTATGCGGGGATTGCGCAAGGTCGCCGAGCAATGCTTGTTGGCGGCGGCGGCCCAGAACATGAAGAAGATTGCCCTGCTGGTGGCGCGCTTGCGCGCGCTTTTACACGGCTTGAGCGCCTCTGCCAGCGTACTAAAGTGGCTACAGAGAAAAATGAGCGCCTTACTTGGCTTCTGCGCCATCGACCATCTGCAAATTACCTGCGCCTGAAAAACAAAACCCCGTGTTCGAATACACGGGGTTCGTCATCAACCTGGAAACGCGCCCTCGGGCGCGTTTTTCATGACCTCTGGTCGGACGCATCTGACCTAAGGCCGCGCCATGCTGATATCGCTCTTGCCGCCGCGCTTTTCGGTGACGCAGATATCGGTCATGACCATGCTCTTGTCGACCGCCTTGCACATGTCATAGACCGTCAGCAAGCCCACCTGCACAGCGGTCAGCGCTTCCATCTCCACCCCGGTCTTGCCGTAGGTTTCCACCCGTGCGGTACAGCGCACCGAAGCACTGGCGGCATCGGTCTCGAACTCCACCGAAACGTGCGTCAAGGCCAGCGGATGGCACAGCGGGATCAGCTCGCCCGTGCGCTTGGCCGCCATGATGGCGGCGATGCGGGCGATGCCCAGGACGTCGCCCTTCTTGGCGGTGCCGGACTCGATGATGGCCAGCGTGGCCGGCTGCATTCGGATCACGCCTGTAGCCAGGGCCACGCGGTGGGTTTGGTTCTTGCCGCCGACGTCGACCATGTGTGCCTGTCCGCCCTGGTCGAAATGAGTGAGGCCGCCGTTGGGCGCGTGGTCGCCGGATATCGTCATGGTCTGCGCTGCTAGTGAAATGAAGGGAAAGGAGCGGGTATCATAGCAGGCAGCCCGCAGCCTGCGCTGCTTCACTGTCTTGCCTGCCATTACCGAACCGGTCCATGCCACGAATCGTTTCTGCTGTCTTTTCCGCTGTCTCGCGCCGCGCCTTCCTGCCGCTACGCCGGCTGCTGGCGCGTACCCTGGGGGCCGCCTTGCTGCTCTTGCCGGCCGTACCGCTGACGCTGCTGCCGCATCCCGGCCTAGCGCAGGGCTTGCCGACGCTGGGCGATACCGAGCGCGAGGGCCTTTCGCCTTTAATGGAGCGCAAGCTGGGCGAGGAAATCATGCGCGACATCCGCTCCGACCGCGACTATGTCGATGATGGTCCCGTCTCCGAATACCTCAACAATTTCGGCCAGCACCTGGTCTCGCTGCATCCCGAAGTGCGCGGCGAGGCTGGCTTCGATTTCCAGTTCTTCATGGTGCGCGACCCCATGCTCAACGCCTTCGCCTTGCCGGGCGGCTTCATCGGCGTCAATAGCGGGCTGGTGCTGGCGGCACAGTCGGAGTCCGAGCTGGCCGGGGTGATGTCGCACGAAATCGGGCACGTGGCCCAGCGCCACATCGCGCGCATGTTGGGCCAGCAAAAGCAGAATTCGATGATCCAGCTGGCGGCCATCGTGCTGGGTGCGCTGGCCGGAATTTCCAAGGCCGGTGGCGACGCCGCCATGGCCACCATGATGGGCGGTACCGGCCTGGCCGTGCAGCGCCAGCTCAACTTCAGCCGCGATGCCGAGCGCGAGGCCGACCGCATCGGTTTCCAGATCATGAGCGATGGCGGTTTCGACCCGTCCGGCATGGTGACTTTCTTTGGTCGCCTGCAAGCGGCCTCGCGCAACTACAGCGATGTCGTGCCGCCTTACCTGATGACGCACCCGCTGACCACTGAGCGCATCGCCGACATCCAGGCGCGCATCCGCGACCAGCGCTACAAGCAGCGGGTGGACAATCCCGAATTCCAGCTGGTGCGTGCGCGCACCCAGGTCTTGCAGAACGACAGCGTGCAAGGATTGCGCGACAGTGCCGCCAAGTTCATCGACCAGGCGCGCCAGAATACCAAGCTCATGACGGCCGCCGCCAAGTATGGGCTGGCCTACACCTACTATCGCCAGAACAAGTTCGAGCAGGCCGAAACGGCCCTCAAGGAAGCCCAGGAAGCGGCTATCCCGATGAAGACCGGCATCCTGTTCGGCAGTCTCGATATCGACATCCGTATCGCCCGCAAGCAGTCGCAGCAGGCGCTGCAACTGGCCACGACGCTGCGCCAGCAATTCCCCATCTCGCGCACCATTGCGCGGCAATATGCCGATGCCTTGATGGCCGCCAACCGACTCGACGAAGCGGTGGCCTACCTGCGCGACCAGGCCCAGCTCTACCGCGCCGACGCCCAGGTGCAGCAATTGCTGGCCAAGGCCTATGCGGCCCAGGGCAAGCAGGCGTTGCAGCACATGGCGCTGGCCGAATCCTATGCCTTGAACGGCAGCCTGTTGGCCGCCATCGATCAGTTGGGGATTGCCCGCAAGGCACCCGACGCCACCTTCTACGACCAGTCGCAGATCGATGCGCGCGAGCGCGAGTGGAAGGCGCGCTGGAAGGATGAGCAGAAGGACGACAAGGACCGCGGCTGATCCGCAGGCGCCCGATGCCTATCCTTCACGGCTCGCGTGGATTGGCGACGAAAGTGAAGATTTTTTCCAGCTCTGCCGCAGCGATGCGCTTGAGCGGCAATGCCCGGCCGGCGTAGGTGAAGTTGAGTGCAACATTGCCGGCCCCTTCCAGCCAGCGCAGCAATGCTTCTTCATCGGCCGCCCCAGCGGTCTGCAGGCAGGGCAGCAGATGGGCCAGGTCGCGGTCATCCACGCCAGCGGTGACCCCACCGGCGCGCAAGTAGAGCCGGCCTGCCTCATCCATCCAGGCCGCCTCGACGGCCTCCAGCGTGGCACCGGTATGCAGCACCAGCGCCAGCCCGCCTTGCCCATCCGGCTGGGTGCGCAGGATGTGCGGCATCCATTCCAGGTCCACATACACCCGTTGCGGCCCGTTCTGGAAATACCAGCGACCAGCGTCATCACAGCCGTAATTGCGGTCGATGAAGGCCAGCAGGGCGGGATGGCGGATCGGGTCGCCCGGGAGTTCAAGTTGCTGGGCGCGTTCATCGCGCATCCGCCACAGGCCACGCGCATCCAGGCGCAGCCAGCCGAAGCAGTGCGGTACATTGGGCCAGCGGGCCATGGCCTGGCGCACGATCTCATCCATGGGCCAACTCCGGTTGCGCCACGAAGCTACTTTCGGTGCGCCCTTCCAGGAAGTGCAGCAGGCGGCGCGGCAGCCACTCCAGGCTGCCCGGTGGGCCGCCGGCGGCAAAGCCCACGTGACCGCCTTGTGCGGGATACTCCAGCACCACCTCGGGGGCCGCCGAGCGCGGCAGGTGGCGTGCCGGCAGGAAGGGGTCGTTCTGGGCATTCAAGACCAGCGTGGGCACGCTGATGTCATGCAGGATGTGCTTGGCGCTGGCGCGGTCCCAGTAGTCGTCGGTATTGCGATAGCCGTGCAGGGGCGCGGTGACCACGTTGTCGAAGGCGTACAGGTCGCGCGCTGCCAGCAGCGCGTCGCGGTCGAACAGGCCCGGAAACTGCTCCAGCTTGGCCAGGCACTTGGGGCGCAGGGTGCGCAAGAACACCCAGGTATAGAGCCGGTTGAAACCCGACGCCAGCGCCGTGCCGCCGCCGGCCAGGTCCAGCGGCGCCGAGACCGCACAGGCGGCGTCCACGATCTCGGCCTCATGCTGCGATTCGCCCAGCCAGCGCAGCAGTGCATTGGCGCCCAGCGAGACGCCGCAGGCATACAGGTGGGTGGCTGCCAGGTCTTGCTGGCGCAGCTTGAGGCGACGGATGATCCAGTCCAGCTCGGCGCTGTCGCCCGAATGATAGAAGCGCGGGGCCAGGTTGATCTCGCCCGAGCAGCCCCGGAAATGCGGTATCGCCCCATGCCAGCCCCGCCGCTGCACCTCGGCCATGAGCGCACGGCTGTAGTGGCTGTCGGAAGAACCTTCCAGGCCGTGGAACAGCACCAGCAGCGGCCGTCCCGGCTGGCCATCGACGAAGTCGATATCGATGAAGTCGCCATCGGGCGCCTCCCAGCGTTCGCGGCGATAGGCGAGCTCCGGCTTGGGCAGGCAGGTGGATGGGTAGATGGTCTGGAGATGGCCCCCGGGAAGCCAGCGGGGCGGGATGTAAAGCATGGTGCAGCCTAGCCTGTGGATAAATCAAAAGCCTGCCATCAATGCAGCATGGCCCCGCTGATCACCGCCTCTGCCGGCGCCGCACCGGGCGCCACCGAGGCATGGTGCATCACCATGCGCCAGCCCAGGGTGGTCTTGAGATAGACGTTGGTGGCGATGACGTGCACCTCCGGTTGGTCCTGGCTGCCGTGTTCGATTTCTTCGACCACGCTATGCACGGCGGTCATCATGTTCTGCGTCACATGCAACTGGCGCGGGCGGATGTGCAGGCCGCCGTTGGAGAGGATGTCTTCCCACACGGCGCGGATCTCGGCATGACCGACCAGGCGTTGGGCGCCGGGATGGATGCAGACCACTTCTTCATCATCGGCCCACAGGTCCATCAAGGCTTCCAGGTCGGCGCGGGCCAGGGCGTCGTAGTAGGCGGCTTCGATTTCATCAGGCGAGCCATGGATCAGTTTGTTGCGAGGCATGACAATCTCCGGATCAGATGAAAAGAGGGCCTTGTGGGCCCTCTCGTGTCTGGTGCGAAACCTGGATTCAGTGGCCCTTGACCACGGTACCGGGTTTCAACTGGTACTGGGTGCCGCAGTAAGGACATTTGGCTGCGCCATGGGCATCCAGTTCCAGGAACACGCGCGGGTGCGAGTTCCAGGCGGTCATGCTGGGGTTGGGGCAGTGGGCCGGCAAATCCTTGCCTTCGAGCAGGATCACGCCCTGCGATGCTTGAGCTTGGCTCATCTTGTTCTCCGTTGCTTGCAATTGACTAACGACTAAAGACTGACTCATTGAATGACTGAAGGGGCTAGGCCTTACACCAGCGTGAGCCAGTGCCGGTACTGCGGCGCCCGGCCCGAGACCACGTCGAAGAACAGGCTCTGCAGCTTCTCGGTGATGGGGCCGCGAGCGCCATTGCCGATGACGCGGCGATCCAGTTCGCGGATCGGGGTGACCTCGGCCGCGGTGCCGGTGAAGAAAGCTTCATCGGCGCAATACATTTCATCGCGGGTGATACGCTTTTCGATGACCTCGATGCCCAGGTCTCGCGCCATGGTCAGCACGGCGTCGCGGGTGATGCCATCCAGGCAGGAGGCCAGGTCGGGAGTATAGATCTTGCCGTTCTTGACGATGAAGACATTTTCCCCCGAGCCTTCGGAGACATAGCCTTCGGTGTCCAGCAGCAGGGCTTCATCGTAGCCATCGGCCAGCGCTTCCTGGTTGGCCAGGATGGAATTGATGTAGTAACCGCAGGCCTTGGCGCGCACCAGCGACACATTGACGTGGTGCCGGGTGAAGGAAGAAGTCTTCACGCGGATGCCCTTGTTGATGCCATCCTCGCCCAGGTAGGCGCCCCACGGCCAGGCGGCGATGGCCACGTGGATCTGGTTGCCCTTGGCGGACACGCCCAGCTTTTCCGAGCCGATCCAGATCAGCGGGCGGATGTAGCAGGATTCCAGCTTGTTTTCGCGCACCACCTGGCGCTGCGCCTCGGCCAGGGTGGCTTGGTCGAACGGCACTTCCATCTGGAAGATCTTGGCCGAGTTGAACAGGCGCTGGGTATGTTCCTTCAGGCGGAAGATGGCCGTGCCTTCCGGCGTCTTGTAGGCGCGCACGCCCTCGAAGACGCCCATGCCGTAGTGCAGGGTGTGGGTCAGTACGTGGACGGTGGCGTCGCGCCAGTCGATCAACGCGCCGTCCTTCCAGATCTTGCCGTCGCGGTCAGCCATGGACATGGTGGTCTCCCTGTGCAGTGATTGCAGAATGTGGAATGCCCGGTGGGCAGCCCAGTTGTCGCTAAGATAACGATGAGCGAACTGGGCAAAGAGCTCCATTTTAGCGGATTCACGAGAGCAAGAACTTTCCTGCTTCTGCAACTTGTGGGGAACTAATGTGGCAAGAATGTCACTCTTTACACCGTGGGACGCTGTCTTGTGAAGCTTATTGCAGAGCTGCCGGCCTCGCCTGGATGTTGTTGAAGCAGCCAAAAAGGCGTCAGGAGCAGGTCAGGCTGGAGTAAAATACGGCGTTTTTCGCCCCCTTCTTCGAATTCCTAGCTATGAAATTCAACCGACTGAGCGATCTGATTTCTGCCAAGCAATTGCAAGGCAAACGCGTCTTCATCCGTGCCGATCTGAACGTGCCGCAGGATGATGCCGGCAATATCACCGAAGATACCCGCATCCGCGCCTCGGTGCCGGCCATTCGCGATGCCCAGCAGGCAGGCGCTGCAGTGATGGTGACTTCCCACCTGGGCCGCCCCACCGAAGGCGAGTTCAAGCCCGAGGATTCCCTGGCCCCGGTAGCCAAGCGCCTGTCCGAGCTGCTGGGCAGCGAAGTCAAGCTGGTGGCCAACTGGGTGGACGGTGTGGAGGTGCAACCCGGCCAGGTCGTGCTGCTGGAAAATTGCCGCCTGAACAAGGGCGAAAAGAAGAACAGTGATGAGCTGGCGCAAAAGATCGCCAAGCTCTGCGATATCTACGTCAACGACGCCTTCGGTACCGCACACCGCGCCGAAGCCACCACCTATGGCGTGGCCAAGTTCGCGCCCATCGCCTGTGCCGGCCCGCTGCTGGCGGCCGAGCTGGACGCCCTGGGTAAAGCCCTGAACCAGCCGGCCCGTCCGCTGGTGGCCATCGTGGCCGGCTCCAAGGTGTCTACCAAGCTGACCATCTTGAAGACCCTGGCCGAGAAGGTCGACAACCTCATCGTCGGTGGTGGCATTGCCAATACCTTCATGCTGGCCGCCGGCCTGAAGATCGGCAAGTCGCTGGCCGAGCCGGACCTGGTGGAGGATGCCAAGGCCATCATCGAGCTGATGGCCAAGCGCGGCGCTTCGGTACCCATCCCCACCGACGTGGTGGTGGGCAAGGAATTCTCGCCGACCGCAGCAGCCACCGTGAAGGCCGCCGCTGACGTGGCCGACGACGACATGATCTTCGACATCGGTCCCCAGACCGCTGCTGCCTTGGCCGAACAGTTGGGCCGCGCCGGCACCATCGTCTGGAATGGCCCGGTGGGCGTGTTCGAGTTCGACCAGTTCGGTGCTGGCACCGAGACTCTGGCGCGCGCCATCGCCGCCTCGCCGGGCTTCTCCATTGCCGGTGGTGGCGACACCCTGGCCGCCATTGCCAAGTACGACATCGCCGACAAGGTCGGCTACATCTCCACCGGTGGTGGCGCTTTCCTGGAATTCCTGGAAGGCAAGACCCTGCCGGCCGTCGAGATCCTGCTGCAACGCGCGCAGTAAGCATGACTGGCGCCGTGCCCTGTTGCCGGGCGCGGCACCTGGCTGTTCCATCCGAATTCTGAGTCTGTAGTACCACCAATGATGAACGCGTCCGAGACGCGCGTTCGGGGCGGAAGCGATCCGCCGATCGGCCCTGCATCGGGCCGGGCAGCGGGCTTCCATGACCAAGTCGCAACCAGAAGGTATTCATGTCCAGAGCAACAAAAATCGTCGCCACCATCGGTCCCGCTTCCAGCGACCGTGAAACCCTGACCCGCATGATCCGCGCCGGCGTTGACGTCGTGCGCCTGAACTTCTCGCACGGCAAGCCGCAGGACCACATCGACCGCGCCACCCTGGTGCGCGAAGTGGCCGACGAATGCGGCAAGAAGGTCGCCATCATGGCCGACCTGCAAGGCCCCAAGATCCGCGTGGGCAAGTTCGAGAATGGCAAGATCATGCTGGCCAACGGCGACAAGTTCATCCTTGATTCCGATTGCCAGATGGGTAATCAGGAACGGGTGGGCCTGGACTACAAGGCGTTGCCGCGTGACCTCAAGGGCAACGACATCCTGTTGCTCAACGATGGCCTGATCGTGCTCAAGGTCGAGCGCGTGATGGGCAATGAAATTCACACCGTGGTCAAGATCGGTGGCGAACTGTCCAACAACAAGGGCATCAACCGCCAGGGCGGTGGCCTGTCGGCGCCGGCGCTGACGGCCAAGGACATGGACGACATCAAGACCGCCATGAGCTTCCAGGCCGACTACGTGGCCGTGTCCTTCCCCAAGAACGCCACCGACATGGAAATGGCGCGCCAGCTCTCCAATGTGGCCGGTGAACCTTTCGGCCACAAGCCGATGATGATCGCCAAGATCGAGCGCGCCGAAGCGATTCCCCTGCTGCAGGAAATCCTGGACGCCTCCGACGGCATCATGGTGGCCCGTGGCGACCTGGCCGTGGAAGTGGGCAACGCCGCCGTGCCGGGTTTGCAAAAGCGCATGATCAAGATGGCGCGCGCCTCCAACAAGCTGACCATCACCGCGACCCAGATGATGGAGTCGATGATCGTCAATGCCGTGCCGACCCGCGCCGAAGTCTCCGATGTCGCCAACGCCGTGCTGGATGGCACCGATGCGGTCATGACCTCGGCCGAGACCGCCTCCGGCAAGTATCCGGTGGAAACCGTGGAAGCCATGTCGGCCATCTGCCTGGAAGCAGAGCGTTCCGACAATGTGCAACTGGACGCCGACTTCCTGAACCTGCGCTTTACCCGCGTGGACCAGTCCATCGCCTATGGCGCACTGTTTACCGCGCACCACCTGCGCGTGAAGGCCATTGCCGCGCTCACCGAATCCGGTTCGACGGCGCTGTGGATGAGCCGTCACAACATCGATATCCCGATCTTTGCGATCACCCCCAATGTCGCCACGCGCCGCAAGGCTTCCCTGTACCGCAACGTGCATACGCTGGAACTGGCGCAGGCGCCCGACACCGAAGCCATGTTGAAGGGCGCCCAGGATCTGCTGCTGGCGCAAGGCGTGGTGCAGAAGGGTGACCTGATCGTCGTGACCTGGGGCGAGCCCATCGGCCAGGTCGGCGGCACCAATGCGCTGAAGATCCTGCGCGTTGGCGAGTACTGATTTTTTCATCGTTCTGGAGTTTCATCATGCCTCTCGTATCCATGCGTCAATTGCTGGACCACGCCGCCGAAAACGGTTATGGCTTGCCGGCTTTCAACGTCAACAACCTGGAGCAGGTCACCGCCATCATGGAAGCTGCCAACGAAGTCGGCGCGCCCGTGATCATGCAAGCCTCCGCCGGTGCCCGCAAATATGCCGGTGAAGCCTTCCTGCGCCACCTGATCTCGGCGGCGGTGGAAGCCTATCCGCACATCCCGGTGGTGATGCACCAGGATCACGGCCAGTCGCCGGCCGTGTGCATGGCCGCCATCAAGTCCGGCTTCTCCTCCGTGATGATGGATGGCTCGCTGGAAGCCGACGGCAAGACCGTGGCCAGCTACGAGTACAACGTCGAAGTCTCGCGCAAGGTGGTGGAGTTCTCGCACGCCATCGGCGTGACCGTGGAAGCCGAACTGGGCGTGCTGGGTTCGCTGGAAACCATGAAGGGTGACAAGGAAGACGGCCACGGCGCCGATGGCACCATGACCCGTGAACAACTGCTCACCGATGTGAACCAGGCCGCCGACTTCGTCAAGGCCACCCAGTGCGACGCGCTGGCCATCGCCATCGGTACCTCGCACGGCGCCTACAAGTTCTCGCGCAAGCCCACCGGCGACATCCTGGCCATCGACCGCATCAAGGAAATCCACGCCCGTATCCCCAATACCCACCTGGTGATGCACGGTTCTTCCTCGGTGCCTCAGGAACTGCTGGCCGAGATCCGCGAGTTCGGCGGCGATATGAAGGAAACTTACGGCGTGCCGGTCGAAGAGATCCAGGAAGGCATCAAGCACGGCGTGCGCAAGATCAACATCGATACCGACATCCGCCTGGCCATGACCGGTGCGATCCGTCGCTACCTGTTCGAGAACCCGTCCAAGTTCGACCCGCGCGACTACCTCAAGCCCGCCCGCGAAGCCGCCAAGCTGGTCTGCAAGGCACGTTTCCTGTCCTTCGGTTGCGAAGGCCAGGCTGGCAAGATCAAGCCGATCTCGCTGGAAAAGATCGCCGAGAAGTACAAGAGCGGCGAACTGGCACAGATCGTCCAGTAAGCGCTCAAGCGTTCCACGGCCTACGCCGCACGCAAGGCCCCACCGACCGGAATCGCCCTGAAAATGGCGATTCCGGTTTTTGACTTTACGAGAAGACCACCATGAGCAGTCTCTACAAATCCTCGATCACTTCCCTGCCCCTGCTGGGCACCGGCAAGGTCCGCGAAAACTATGCCGTCGGCGACGACAAGCTGTTGATCGTGACCACCGACCGCCTGTCGGCCTTCGACGTCATCATGAATGAACCGATTCCCGGCAAGGGCAAGGTCTTGAACCAGATGAGCGATTTCTGGTTCGACAAACTCGGCCATATCGTGCCCAACCACCTGACCGGTATCGATCCCGAGTCCGTGGTAAGCCCGGCCGAAGTGGAGCAGGTGCGCGGACGCGCCGTGGTGGCCAAGCGCTTGAAGCCGATCCTGGTGGAAGCCGTGGTGCGCGGCTACATCATCGGTTCCGGCTGGAAGGATTACCAGGCCACCGGCGCGATCTGCGGCATCCAGCTGCCGGCCGGTCTGCAACAGGCTTCCAAGCTGGAACAGCCGATCTTCACCCCAGCCGCCAAGGCCGACCTGGGTGAACACGACGAAAACATCAGCTTCGAAGAAACCGAAAAGCGCATCGGCAGCGAATTGGCCCACAAGATCCGTGATGTGGCCATCCAGCTCTACAAGGAAGCCGCCGACTACGCCGCCACCCGCGGCATCATCATCGCCGACACCAAGTTCGAATTCGGCCTGGATGACAATGGCGTGCTGCACCTGATGGATGAAGTGTTGACCGCCGACTCCTCGCGCTTCTGGCCGGCAGACAGCTACCAAGTGGGTATCTCGCCACCGTCCTTCGACAAGCAATTCGTGCGCGACTACCTGGAAACCGTCGAAGGCTGGCAGAAGACCCCGCCGGCACCGGCGCTTCCGGCCGAGGTGATCGAAAAGACCGGCGCCAAGTACCGCGAGGCGCTGGAACGCCTGACCGGCAACAAGCTCAAGGACTGAAGAGGACTGGATATGAACGATACCGTCAAGCCCGTGGTGGGCGTGGTCATGGGGTCGTCCTCGGACTGGGAGGTGATGCAGAATGCGGTCGCCATCCTCAAGGACTTCGGCGTGCCCTTCGAAGCCCAGGTGATTTCCGCCCACCGGATGCCGGACCAGATGTTCGCCTACGCCGAGAGCGCCCGCGCGCGCGGCTTGCGCGCCATCATCGCCGGTGCCGGTGGTGCGGCGCATTTGCCGGGCATGATCGCGGCCAAGACCATCGTGCCGGTGCTAGGCGTGCCGGTGCCTTCCAAGTACCTGCGCGGCGAGGATTCGTTGCTGTCCATCGTGCAAATGCCCAAGGGCATTCCGGTGGCCACCTATGCCATCGGTGAAGCCGGCGCCGCCAATGCGGCGCTCTCGGCCATCGCCATGCTGGCCACCACCGACGCGGCTTTGGCTGAAAAGCTGGAAGCCTTCCGCAAGACCCAGACGCAAGTCGCTCTCGATATGAAGTTGCCTGTATGACCCAGCAGTCCGCCTCCACCCTTCGTCCCGCCGTTCCCTCGACCACGCCAGCCACCTGGCTGGGTGTGATGGGTGGCGGCCAGCTCGGTCGCATGTTCGCCCATGCGGCGCAGAGCATGGGCTTCAAGGTCGCCGTGCTGGAAGCCGACGCCGATTGCCCGGCCGGGCAGGTGGCGGATCGCCTGATCAATGCCGCCTATGACGATGGCGCGGCGCTGGCCGAGCTGGGTGCGCTGTGCGCAGCGGTCACCACCGAGTTCGAGAACGTCTCGGCCAAGAGCCTGGCGACGCTGGCATTGCAGACCTTTGTCGCACCGGCTGCCTCGGGGGTGTCGATTGCCCAGGACCGCACGGCCGAGAAGGCCTTCTTCACCGAATGCGGTGCGCAGTCCGGCGTGCTGCCGGCGCCGCACCTGGTGATCAACAGCGAGGCCGACATCGACGGTCTCGATGCCAATCTGCTGCCGGGCATCCTCAAGACCGCCCGCATGGGTTACGACGGCAAGGGCCAGGTGCGCGTGCGCTCGGTGGAAGAGGTGCGCAACGCTTTTGCCGCCATGAAGGGCGTGACCTGCGTGCTGGAAAAGATGCTGCCGCTGGCCTATGAAGTCTCGGTGCTGGTGGCGCGTGGTCATGATGGCCAGGCGGTGGTCTATCCGATTGCCGAGAACGTGCATCGCGATGGCATCCTCTTCACCACCACCGTGCCCGGTCCCAACATCAAGGCCGATGCTGCCGAGCGCGCCCAGCAGGCGGCCTTGCAGATCATCGGCGCGATGCAGTACGTGGGTGTGCTGTGCATCGAATTCTTTGTGCTGGAAGATGGCGCGCTGGTGGTCAACGAGATGGCGCCGCGTCCCCACAACAGCGGCCACTACACCATCGATGCCTGCGTCACCAGCCAGTTCGAACAACAGGTCCGCGCCATGGCGCGCCTGCCGCTGGGCGATACGCGCCAGCATTCGCCCACGGTGATGTTGAATATCCTGGGTGATGTCTGGTACGAGGATGGCACGGATGCCCAGCGCGAACCGGCCTGGGATCAGGTGCTGGCGCTGCCCGGTGCGCACCTGCACTTGTACGGCAAGGCCGAAGCGCGCCGTGGCCGCAAGATGGGCCACGTCACCTTCACCGGCGCCACGCTGGCCGATGCCCAGCGCCAGTTGGCAGCGGCCTGCGCCATCCTCGGCATCGCGCTGTAAGAGGACCGGCCATGAACGACAAGAGCAGCCCCGCCACACCGCCGATCGATGCGGCCGCCATCATGCACGCGGCACGCAAGCTGGAGCAGGGCGGGCTGGTAGCCTTTCCGACCGAGACCGTCTACGGCCTCGGTGGCGATGCCGAGAACCCGGCTGCGATTGCTGCCATCTATGCGGCCAAGGGCCGACCGGCCAATCATCCGGTGATCGTGCACGTTTCGCCGGAAGCCGACATCGGCTACTGGGCGGCGTCGGTGCCGGTGGAAGCGCGTCGCCTGATCGCCTCGTTCTGGCCGGGCCCGCTGACGCTGATCTTGAAGCGCGCCGCGCACATCCCCGATGCCGTGGCCGGTGGCCAGGATTCGGTGGGCCTGCGTTGTCCTTCACATCCGGTGGCGCAGGCACTGCTGCGTGAATTCCGTGGCGGCAAGGGTGGCATTGCCGCGCCCTCGGCCAACAAGTTCGGCCACGTCAGCCCGACCACGGCCGCGCACGTGCGCGAGGAATTCGGCAGCGATGAGAACAGCCCGCTGGATGACGTGCTCGATGGCGGCCAAAGCGAAGTGGGCATCGAATCGACTATCGTCGATCTCTCCCGCATCGATAGCCACGGTCCGGTATTGCTGCGTCCCGGCCAGATCAGCGCGGACCGCATCGCCGCTGTGCTGGGTGTGCCATTGGCCACGCCCGATGCCACTGCGCCGCGGGCCTCGGGCACCCTCGATGCGCACTATGCGCCGCATACCCCGGTGGTGCAGGTCAGCCTCGAAGAATTGCCTACCGTGTTGCCCAAGCTGGCCGAGATCGGCCAGAAGGTGGCCCTGATCCGCCGCCAATTCCAGGACAGCGTGCCGGCCTGTGTCGAGCTCACCCGTGCCATGCCGGTCAGCGCCGACGCCTATGCCCACGACCTCTATGCCGCCCTGCGCGAGATGGACCACGCTGCTGCCGATCTGATCGTGGTCGAGTCCCTGCCCGCCAGTGCCGATTGGCAGGGCGTCAATGACCGTCTGCGCCGTGCCGCCTTCGATTCGCAAGGCTTGCTGGCGCGCCTGTTTGGTGGCTGATGCGGCCTTGGCTGCATTGACTCTTGCGGCCCCCTCGGGCTGTCACCCGCCTGCGTACTGACTCACAGGTCAGTACGCGGTTGCCAAAAGCAGACAGGCACACCCTTACTCTTCACATTTTCTATACAAAAAGTGACAAAGCTGGCATAGTATCTCCAAGGAATAGCACGCGCGTTCTTTTTGTTTCGCCAGCGTAAATACCGGGTGACTATCCGTTACGCGCTTTACGCTGAATAAAGAAAAACGGTGACCAGCCGTAATCAATATCCCGTCAGAGGCCAGCCGTCGGGAATAAAAATCCGGGCCACGCCCGTAACTCTTGGAGACAGCAATGCAAAAACAATTTTCCTTCTTGCCCAAACTCGCCGCCTTGTCCGTGATGG